>JAUIMF010000040.1 GCA_030433415.1 Gammaproteobacteria bacterium
CCGTGGACGTACTGCGTATTCTGGACGCTTACCAACAGCAGGACTGACCATGAAGAAGAAGTACTTCGGCACCGACGGCATCCGCGGCCTTGTGGGTCAGGCCCCGATCACCCCGGATTTTGTGCTCAAGCTCGGCTGGGCCTGCGGCCGCGTGTTTTCCCGCAGCCTTGAAGGTAAAGGGCGCTGTAATGTCATCATCGGCAAAGACACTCGGGTATCCGGGTACATGTTTGAATCGGCGCTCGAAGCGGGACTGGTCGCCGCCGGCGTTGACGTAAAGCTGCTCGGACCCATGCCCACCCCGGCGGTGGCCCTGATGACGCGCAGCCAGAATGCGGATGCGGGCATTGTGATCAGCGCCTCCCACAATCCCTACTACGACAATGGCATCAAGTTTTTCTCTGCCGCGGGCTCAAAGTTACCCGACGAGACTGAATTGGCGATCGAGGCGGAGCTCGAAGAAGCCCTGGTCTGCGTGCCCTCCCACGAGATCGGCAAGGTACAGCGCGTGGTCGATGCGGCGGGACGGTACATCGAATTCTGCAAATCCACCGTGCCCGAAGGCTTCAGCCTGCGCGGCCTGCGCATTGCAGTGGATTGCGCCCACGGTGCGACCTACCACATCGCACCGAGTGTGCTGTCGGAGCTCGGCGCTGAAGTGATTTCCATCGGCATCACGCCCGACGGATTCAATATCAACGAAGGTGTGGGCTCGACCGATATGCAGGCCCTTGCTGCGACCGTGCGCGACAAGGACTGCGACCTGGGCATTGCCTACGATGGCGACGGGGATCGCGTGCTGTTTCTGGATGACCAGGGACAGACCGTTGATGGCGATCAGTTGCTGTACGTGATCGCCATGCATCGCCTGCGCGATGGTAGTTCCGACGCAGGCGTGGTCGGCACCCTCATGTCCAATCTGGGCCTCGAGACGGCGCTGAAGGCCGAAGGTCTGCGCTTTGTGCGGGCCAAGGTCGGCGACCGCTATGTGCGTGAACTGATGGAGCAACAGGGCTGGCATCTCGGTGGGGAGTCGTCGGGGCATATCATCTGCTCTGATGTCACCACGACGGGCGATGGCATCGTTTCTTCATTGCAGGTGCTGTTGGCCCTGCGCAGCGCCGGCAGAAGCCTGCGCGAACTGGTGGACGAGATGCCTATGTTTCCCCAGACGATGATCAATGTGGCGATGCCGGCGGGGGCGCGACTGGAGGAATTGCCCGCGGTCGCCGCGGCGGTTGACGCCGCAGAGGTGCAGCTCGGTAATGATGGGCGCGTGCTGTTGCGTCCATCGGGCACCGAGCCGGTCGTGCGTGTCATGGTGGAAGGGCGCGAAGCGGAGTCCGTCGAAAACATCTGCCAGGGCCTGGCCGATGCGGTCGGTGCCGCCCTGTCCAACGCCTGAGCGGTTTCCCTTGCCCCAGCGGGGCGCCTTGGGTAACATTGCGCGCCCTCGCGAGGCGGAGTCCGGCCAATGCGCCAGTCACTGGTAATTGCCAACTGGAAAATGCACGGCGATCAGAAGGCCAACGAGGCCCTCGTGGTCGGTCTTCTGAAGCTGCTCGGGCGGCAGGCCAACCGGGGCGAGTGTGTGCTTTGCCCGCCGTTTCCCTATCTCGCACAGGTGCATGAGTTGCTTGGCGACAGTGGCGTGACGCTGGGCGCCCAGGATTGCAGTCACTCCGAATCCGGTGCGTATACCGGTGAAGTGGCGGCGGCAATGCTGGCGGACCTGGGTTGCCGATGGGTGATCCTCGGTCATTCGGAGCGACGCCAGTACCATCAGGAATCCGATGCCCTGGTGGCGGCCAAGCTCGCTGCGGCGCAGCGTGCAAGCGTGGTGCCGGTGCTGTGCGTTGGCGAGACGCGCGAACAGCGCGAGGCCGGAGAAGCAGAGCAGGTGGTGGAATCCCAGCTGCGCGGTGCCCTCGCGGATCAGGCGGACCTGAGTCGCGTTGTGGTTGCCTACGAGCCCGTGTGGGCCATTGGAACGGGGCTGACAGCCTCACCGGAGCAGGCGCAGGACATGCACGGACACATCCGGGGCATTCTTGCAGACCTGGACCCGGAGCAGGGCGACAAAATACGCCTGCTCTATGGCGGCAGTGTCAAAGCCGATAACGCGGCGGCGCTGTTTGCCCAGAATGACATCGATGGTGCCCTTGTCGGGGGCGCATCGCTGGACGCGGAGGCCTTCGCTGCAATCGTGGGCGCCGCCTAGGAAATTGGACATGAGTGCGGAACTGACAGAACAGCTTATTCTTGTTGTGCACCTGCTGCTGGCACTGGCGATCATCGGCCTGATCATGCTGCAGCAGGGCAAGGGTGCCGATATGGGCGCGTCCTTTGGCGCGGGGGCATCCCAGACCCTGTTTGGCAGCTCGGGTGGCGGCAATGTGCTGACCCGAGCCACCGCCTGGATGGTGGCACTGTTTTTCGCGACAAGTTTTGGCCTGGCGATGATCGCCAAGGGCAAGATGGACGCGGCGACGGATTTTGAACTGCCCCTGCCCGCCGATGAGGTGCAGGTGGAGCAGCAGGTCCCGGCGGAAGCGACCGATGGTGATCTGCCGGCCCTTGATTCAGACCTTCCGTCCGTGGACGATAGCGCGGCGGTGATGACGGGAGATACCGAGGAGGATCTGCCGGAGCTGTAATTGGCTGCTCAGCAGCCTGATGATTTGCCGAAGTGGTGGAATTGGTAGACACGCTATCTTGAGGGGGTAGTGCGCACTGCGCGTGGGGGTTCAAGTCCCCCCTTCGGCACCAAATTTCCAGGGTTCGCGACCCTGGCGCTTCGATCGCGGCGAATGCCGACACAACATTGCCAACAGCCCTTGCACGACTACAGACGCGCCCCTATAATGCGCGTCCTCTCGCAGGAGGCATCTTAAGGGAATGCGCCGCGAAGGCCGAAAACTCAGGCTGGTAAACGCTGTCGGTCGACGAAGAGAGTGAGAGAAGTATTGATGCGGGGTGGAGCAGCCTGGTAGCTCGTCGGGCTCATAACCCGAAGGTCGTCGGTTCAAATCCGGCCCCCGCTACCAACAACACCGCCTGCTCCCATGACCGGCGGTGTAAGCAGAGAAGCCCCTTTTGGGGCTTTTTTGTTGCTGGGGGTTTGGTTTTTCCCCCGATGCCGGTGTTGCTGCCGGCGGGAATCGTGATGCAGGAGTGGCGGTGAGCGCACGGGAAGACAAGCTGCACGAACTGCTGGCGCCGGTGGTAGAGGCGCTGGAGTTTGAGCTGTGGGGCCTTGAGTATCTCAGCCAGGGCCGACACAGCACGCTGCGCCTGTACATCGAATCCGAGAATGGCATTCAGGTGGATGACTGCGCTCGCGTGAGTGAGCAGGTGGGCGCGGTGCTGGATGTGGAGGAGCCCATCAGCGGTGAATACACCCTGGAGGTGTCCTCACCCGGTATGGACCGTCGACTGTTTCGCGTAGAGCAGTGTGCGGCCTATGTCGGAGAAGAGATCGAAGTGAAGCTGCGGCGTGCCTTTGATGGTCGGCGCAAGTTTCGCGGCACCCTGAGAGGTGTGGAAGACGGCGATATTGTGGTGCTGGTGGATGACCACGAGTACCTGTTGCCTTTTGGTGACGTGGATCGGGCGCAGCTGGTGCTGCGCATCTGAGCAGCCGACGGGTTGCGGAGACGAGGTTTAAGGCTATGACGAAGGAAATCCTGCTGGTTGCAGAGGCGGTATCGAACGAGAAAGGGGTGTCCGAGGACATCATCTTCGAGGCGATTGAATCTGCCCTGGCCATGGCGACGAAGAAGCGCTACGACGAGGACGCCGACATCGAGGTAACCATCGATCGCGAAACCGGCGACTACGAGACCGTTCGCCGCTGGCTCGTCGTGCCCGATGATGAGCTCGCGCTGCTGGGTACGCAGTTCACCACCGAAGAAGCCGCCGAGAAAGATCCCGCCCTCAAGCCGGGTGATGTCTACCAGGAGCAGGTCGAGAACGTCGGCTTTGGCCGCATCGCGGCGCAGACCGCCAAGCAGGTGATCGTGCAGAAAGTTCGCGATGCCGAGCGCGCCCAGGTGGTGGAGCAGTACGAAGACCGGGTCGGTGAGCTGGTGGCGGGTACGGTCAAGAAAGTGACCCGCGACAACGTGATCGTCGATCTGGGCAACAACGCCGAAGGTCTGTTGCCCCGGGATCAGCTCGTTGGCCGCGAAACCTTCCGCATCAACGACCGCGTGCGGGCGATCCTGCGCGAGATCAGCACCGAGGCCCGTGGGCCGCAGCTGATTCTGAGCCGCGCCTGCCCCGAAATGCTGATCGAGCTGTTCAAGATCGAAGTTCCCGAGATATCTGAAGAGGTGATCCAGATTCGCAGCGCTGCCCGGGACCCGGGTTCGCGCGCCAAGATCGCCGTGAAGACCAACGACCAGCGCATCGATCCCGTCGGTGCCTGTGTCGGCATGCGTGGTTCGCGCGTGCAGGCGGTGTCCAACGAGCTGGACAACGAGCGCGTCGACATTGTGCTGTGGGACGACAACCCCGCGCAGCTGGTGATCAACGCGATGTCACCGGCCGAAGTTGAGTCCATCGTCGTGGACGAAGAGAACGGCACCATGGACGTGGCCGTCGCCGAGGACAACCTCGCCCAGGCCATCGGCCGTGCGGGGCAGAACGTGCGCCTCGCCGCCGAGCTGACGGGCTGGACCATCAACGTGATGAGCGTTGAAGAAGCGGTAGAAAAGCAGGAAGCCGAGGCGGGCCAGGTCATCCAGACCTTCATGGAGAAGCTGGATGTGGACGAAGACGTGGCCGGCATTCTGGTGGACGAGGGCTTCACTTCGCTCGAGGAAGTTGCCTACGTGCCGCTCGAAGAAATGACTTCTATCGATGGCTTTGACGAAGAGATCGCCGAAGAACTGCGCGCCCGTGCCAAGGACGCGTTGCTGACCATGGCAATTGCGTCCGAGGAGCAGCTGGGTGACACGGAGCCCGCCGAGGATCTGCTGACCATGGACGGTATGGACCGGCACCTGGCGTTCATTCTCGCCAGCCGCGGCATCGTCACCATGGAAGACCTCGCAGAGCAGGGCGTGGACGAGCTCATGGATATTGAAGATATGACCGAACAACGGGCCGGCGAGCTGATCATGACCGCTCGCGCTCCGTGGTTCGAGGAGGAATCGGCCTGAGTGCAGACCCCCGAAAGGGGGCCCAACACTCACACTCAGGTCAGAAGGAGACAGCGCAATGGCGCAGGTAACAGTACAGCAATTGGCAGAGACGGTCGGCGCATCGGTGGATCGCCTGCTTGCGCAGATGAAGGATGCCGGGCTGCCCCACAAGGGCGCCGAAGAGTCCGTGTCTGACGAAGACAAGCAGACGCTGCTCACTTACCTCAAGCGCAGCCACGGAGAAGCGACGGCGGCGCCCAAGCGCATCACGCTCAAGCGCAAGACCGTGAGCACGCTGCGCACAGGGGGTTCCCAGGGCAAGAAGACCGTCAACGTGGAAGTGCGCAAGAAGCGCACCTACGTCAAACGCGATGTTCCCGAGGAGCTGCCAGAGAACGCCGAAGCGGCGGAACTCGACGAAGTGGTACCCGTGCCCGAAGAGGCCGAGGTCGCTACTGCAGAGACGGCAGCGGTGCCGGAGCCTGCCGTTGAAGCCGAGCCTGAAGTGGCCGCGCAGCCCGAGCCGGAATTCGAGCCCGAAGAAGATGAGGATCCCACCAGTCTGGATCCCGAAGTCCTGCGCCAGCGCGCCGCAGCGCGCCGCAAGAAGCGCGAGGCCGAAGAGGCCGAGGCCCGAGCAGCGGCGATTGCGGCGAAGAAAGCCGAAGCCGAGCGCAAGGCCGCCGCGGCCGCCGCGGCCGCTCCGCGGAGCGCGCCCGAGGGCGATGCTGCGCGCCGGCAACCCAAGCGTCTGCATGAGGCGCCGTCACCGGCTAGCCGCGATGCGCGGGATGATCAGCGCAAGAAGAAGCGGGGCACGCGTCACAGCGAACCTCTGGGTCGCGGCAAACACCGCGGACACAACCTGTCCCTGTCGGACCTCGAAGCAGCAGAATCCGGCCAGCCACGTCGCCGTGGCGGTCGTCGCAAGATGAAGGCGACGCACGAAGAGCACGGCAAGCACGGCTTTGAGATGCCCACGGAGCGCAAGGTGTACGAAGTTGAGCTGGCAGACATGATTTCTGTCGGCGGCCTTGCCCAGGCGATGTCCGTGAAGTCCGGCGAAGTGATCAAGGAGCTGATGAAGCTCGGCGTCATGGCGAACATCAACCAGATGATTGACCAGGACACGGCGATTCTTGTGGTCGAAGAGATGGGCCACGACTACAAGCTGGTGTCTGCCGACGCGCTGGAAGACGATCTGACGGAAGCCCTGGCCCTGCACGAAGGTACAGAAGAGCCGCGGGCACCGGTGGTTACCGTGATGGGACACGTGGACCACGGCAAGACCTCGCTGCTGGATTACATCCGCAAGACCAAGGTGGCCTCGGGCGAAGCCGGTGGCATTACCCAGCACATCGGTGCGTACCACGTAGAGACCGGCCACGGCATGATCTCGTTCCTGGATACGCCCGGCCACGCCGCCTTTACGGCCATGCGTGCCCGCGGCGCCAAGAGCACCGATATCGTGATTCTGGTGGTGGCGGCCGATGACGGCGTGATGCCCCAGACCATCGAGGCGGTGCAGCACGCCAAGGCGGCGGAAGTCCCCCTGATCGTTGCGGTGAACAAGATCGACAAAGAAGGCGCCGATCCCGATCGTGTGAAGAACGAACTCGCAGCCCAGGAAGTCATCCCCGAAGAGTGGGGCGGTGACTACCAGTTTGTGCACGTGTCGGCCCTGAACGGCGACGGCATCGATACGCTGCTGGATGCGGTGCTGCTGCAGGCAGAGCTGCTGGAACTGACGGCGCCTCGCGATGTGCCGGCCCAGGGTATCGTTATCGAATCGCGCCTGGACAAGGGTCGCGGCCCGGTGACCACGCTGCTCGTGCAGAGCGGTACGCTGCGTCAGGGCGACATCGTACTGGCGGGACTGAACTATGGCCGTGCGCGGGCGATGCTCGACGAGAATGGTCAGCAGATCAAGGAAGCGGGACCGAGTATTCCTGTGGAGATCCTTGGCCTGGACGGGACCCCCGACGCGGGCGACCAGTTCGCGGTGCTCGAGAGCGAAAAACGCGCTCGGGAACTGGCGGACTTCCGCAACGAGAAGATGCGCGACAACAAGCTACAGCGGCAGCAGGCGGCCAAGCTCGACAACATGTTCGAGAGCATGACGGCCGGCGAGAAGAAGACCCTCAATATTGTGGTCAAGGCCGACGTGCGCGGTTCTCTCGAGGCGCTGCAGGCCGCGCTGCTGGACCTGGGTAATGACGAAGTGCAGGTGAACATTGTTTCTGGTGGTGTGGGTGGTATCACGGAGTCCGACATCAACCTGGCCATGACCTCCGACGCGGTGGTGTTCGGCTTTAACGTACGTGCCGATGGCTCCGCCAAGCGCCTGGTCGAGAACGAAGGGGTGGACCTGCGTTACTACAACGTGATCTACGACCTCATCGACGACGTGAAGCAGGCCCTGGGTGGCATGCTGGCGCCGGAGCTGCGCGAAGAGATCGTGGGCATCGCCGAGGTGCGGGACGTATTCCGTTCACCCAAGTTTGGCCAGATCGCCGGCTGCATGGTCACAGAAGGTACCGTGTACCGCTCCAAGCCCATTCGCGTACTGCGCGACAACGTGGTGATCTACGAGGGCGAGCTCGAGTCCCTGCGCCGCTTCAAAGACGATGCGAGCGAAGTCCGCAACGGCATGGAATGCGGTATCGGTGTGAAGAACTACACCGACGTGAAAGTCGGCGACCTGATTGAGGTCTTCGAAGTTCGCGAGATCGAACGCAGCCTGTAAGCGCGGACACGCAGTAGCATGGCTCGGGAATTCAGTCGCCGGGAGCGCGTGGGTGACTACCTGCAGCGTGAGCTGGCATCCCTGATCCAGCGCGAGCTGCGGGACCCACGCCTGGGCATGGTGAGTGTGACCGGCGTGGACGTAAGCCGTGACATGGCCCACGCCCGCGTGTATTTCACGCTGCTGGGCTGTGACTCCGAAGACGAGGCGAAGCCCAGCACCGAGGTGCTCAATCGCGCCGCCGGTTTTCTGCGTAGCTCCCTGGCCCGGGACGCGAGCATGCGTACCGTGCCCCGTCTGCGTTTCTATTTTGACGCCAGCGTAGGCCGTGGTCGCGACCTCGAAGACCTGATCAGCCGCGCCAAAGCAGCGGATGCCCGTCACCACGAGTCTGACGAATCCGACGCACCCGACGGAGAAGCTTGACGTGGCCCGACGCCGTCGCGGCCGGCCCGTTTCGGGCATTCTGCTCCTCGATAAACCTCTTGGACTGAGTTCGAACCACGCCCTGCAGCGGGCCAAACGCTTGTACAACGCCGCCAAGGCGGGGCACACGGGTAGCCTGGATCCCCTGGCCACCGGTGTGCTGCCCCTATGCTTTGGTGAGGCAACAAAGTTTTCGCAATATCTGCTCGATGCCAGCAAGGCCTACGACACCACCGTGTGCCTGGGCATGGCTACCGATACCGGTGACGCCGAGGGCGAGGTGCTGCAAGAGAGCGATGCCTCAGCGCTGGATGAAGCGACGCTGCATCAGGCACTTGAACCCTTTCGCGGTGATATCGCCCAGCTTCCACCCATGTATTCAGCGCTCAAGCGCGATGGGCAACCGCTCTACAAGCTGGCACGGCAGGGCGTAGAGGTCGAACGCCAGCCCCGGGATGTCACCATCTATTCCCTTGAATGCCTGGCCTTCAGACCCGGTGTGCGCGCCGAGGTGGATCTGCGCATCCACTGCAGCAAGGGCACGTACATTCGCAGCATCGCCATGGACCTGGGTGAGGCGCTCGGTCTTGGCGGACACGTCACGGCCCTCAGGCGCACGGCGGTGGGTCCCTTCACCCTGGACGGCTGTGTGAGCCTGGACTCGTTACAGGGGCTGCGCGACAACGATGAATTTGCGGCGATGGACGCCCTGCTGCGTCCCGCCGACGAGGCCCTGGCCCATCTGCCCCTGTTGCAGTTACCGCAATCGAGCGGTTTTTACCTGCGCCAGGGTCAGCCGGTGTTAGTGCCAAATGCGCCCTGTGATGGTATGGTGCGCGTCGCCTTGGAGACCGGTGAGTTTCTGGGGCTTGGTGAAATACTGGACGACGGGCGCGTAGCGCCCCGTCGACTGGTTGCTGAAAACCGATAACTATTTGAATTTATTGAAAATAGTATGGTTTTTGGCGAGAACCTGTCTGTCAATCTGCACGGGCAGGCTCTTTCTTTTGGTCGGTCGATCGCGTTTCGCTGAACGTCTGCTGGGAGCCGCAAGGCTTCGAAGTATTGCGTTCACCCGAAAAATTACCGCGCTGCGGTAGCGCATCGATCCAGGCAGATTAACTGAGGAAAATGAAATGGCATTGAACGCAGAAAAGAAAGCGGAAATCGTCCGCGACTATCAGCGCAGCGAAGGTGACACCGGGTCCCCGGAGGTACAGGTCGCCCTGCTCACGGCAAACATTGAACAGCTGCGGGGTCACTTTGAATCCCACAAGCAGGACCACCACTCCCGCCGCGGTCTGATCCGCATGGTAAACCAGCGTCGCAACCTGCTGGACTACCTCAAGCGTAAAGACACGGCGCGGTATGCAGAACTGATCAAGCGACTCGGTCTGCGTCGCTAAGCGCTGAAGCGGGGGAGCTCGATGGCGGGCTCCCCCGTCTTACATCTAATCGGAGAAGAATTGTGAATCCAGTTACTAAAACCTTCCAGTATGGCGGTCAGACCGTCACGCTGGAAACGGGCCGTATTGCCCGCCAGGCCACCGGTTCGGTCCTGGTTACCGTAGAGAACACCAGCGTCCTCGTTACCGTGGTCGCCGAAAAAACCCAGCGTGAGGGCCGCGACTTTTTCCCCCTCGCCGTGCACTACATCGAAAAGACCTACTCCGTAGGCAAAATCCCCGGTGGCTTCTTCAAGCGTGAAGGCCGCCCCAGCGAGAAAGAGACGCTGACCTCCCGTCTGATCGATCGCCCCATCCGTCCGCTGTTTGCCGATGGCTTCATGAACGAAGTGCAGGTGGTCTGCACCGTGATGTCTGCCGACAAGCACATCGACCCCGACATTCCCGCGATGATCGGTACGTCGGCGGCGCTGGCAATCTCTGGCTGCCCCTTCAACGGTCCCATCGGTGCGGCGCGTGTAGGCTTCAATGAAGGCCAGGGTTACATGCTCAACCCCACCTACGATCAGCTGGCTGACAGCAAGCTCGACATGGTGGTTGCCGGTACGGAAGACGCGGTACTGATGGTGGAGTCCCAGGCGGACCAGCTCACCGAAGACCAGATGCTCGGCGCCGTGCTGTATGCGCACCAGGAAATGCAGGTCGTGATCAAGGCCGTACAGGAACTCGCCGCTGAAGCGGGCAAGCCCCGTTGGGACTGGCAGCCGCCTGCGGTTAACGAAGAACTCCTCGCCGCTGTTGAAGGCCAGGTGAAAGGTGATCTGGGTGAGGCGTACCGCATCACCGAGAAAGCCGATCGTTATGCCCGCGTCGGCGAGATTCGCGAAGCCTGCGTCGCGGCTGTAGCCAGCGACGACGGTTTCAGCGCTGACGAAGTGAAGGACTACTTCAAGAAGGTCGAGAAGAACATCGTGCGCAAGCGCATTCTCGACGGCGAAGCGCGCATCGACGGCCGTGACAGCCGCACCGTGCGCCCCATTGCCTGCGAAGTCGACATTCTGCCCAAGGCCCACGGCTCCGCCCTGTTTACCCGTGGCGAAACCCAGGCCATCGGCGCGGTTACCCTTGGTTCCACCCGCGATGCGCAGATCATCGACGCGCTGGAAGGCGAGCGTCGCGATCCCTTCATGCTGCACTACAACTTCCCGCCCTACAGCGTAGGTGAAGCGGGCCGCATCGGTTTCACCGGTCGCCGCGAAATCGGTCACGGCCGTCTGGCGCGTCGTGGTCTGGCTGCGGTACTGCCCTCAGAAGAGGAATTCCCCTACACCGTGCGCATGGTGTCCGAAATCACCGAGTCCAACGGCTCCAGCTCCATGGCATCGGTCTGCGTGGGCTCCCTGGCCCTGATGACGGCGGGTGTGCCCCTGAAGGCACCGGTCGCCGGTATCGCCATGGGTCTGGTGAAGGACGGCAACCAGTTCGCTGTACTGACAGACATCCTGGGTGACGAAGATCACCTGGGTGACATGGACTTCAAAGTGGCCGGTACCGCCGAAGGTGTCACCGCGCTGCAGATGGACATCAAGATCGAAGGCATCACCGAGCAGATCATGGAGATCGCCCTCGAGCAGGCCCTGCAGGCCCGCCTGCACATCCTCGGCCAGATGAATGCCGTGCTGGACGCTCCGCGTCAGGTCACGTCAGACAACGCACCGAGCATGGTCAGCTTCAAGGTCGATTCCGACAAGATCCGCGACATCATCGGTAAGGGCGGCGCCACGATCCGTTCCATCACGGAACAGTCCGGTGCCACCGTTGATATCGAAGATGACGGTACGGTTCGTGTATTCGGACAGGACAAGGACGCCCGCGATAAGGCTGTGGCCATGATCGAAGAGATCACGGCAGAAGCCGAAGTCGGCGCGATCTACAACGGTCGTGTCGAGCGCATCGTGGACTTCGGTGCCTTCGTCAACATCCTGCCCGGCAAGGATGGTCTGCTGCACATCTCCCAGATCGCCAACGAGCGTGTCGAGAACGTGTCGGACCACCTGTCCGAAGGCGACGAGATTCGCGTGAAGGTACTGGATGTGGATCAGCGCGGTCGCATCAAGCTGTCGCTCAAGGAACTTCTTGAAGACGAAGCCGAGGCTGCAGAAGAAGCGGCCAGCGACGCCTGAGGCGCTGCTGAGTCAACGAGAGGGCGCTTCGGCGCCCTTTTTTGTTTCTCCTGCCCTATAGTTGAAGCCCGCCGTTAGTTGAACCGTTGTATGCGACTGTCTCTTTGCATGATCGTTCGCGACGAAGCCTTCTTCATTGAAGACTGCCTCGCTGCCGCCAAGCCCCACGTCGATGAAATTGTGGTGGTGGACACGGGGTCCACCGATGGCACACGAGAGACCGCCCAGGCCATGGCGGATCGGGTGATCGACTTCACCTGGATCGATAACTTTTCTGCCGCTCGTAATGTCGGTCTGGACACCGCCACGGGTGACTGGGTGCTGGTGCTCGATGCGGATGAACGCATTACACCGGCGGACTACCAGCGTCTGCGCGATGCCATGGGCGACGCTCGCTATGACGGTTACTACCTGCAGAACCGTAGCTATTCCGATGTGCCGGACCAACGCAGTTGGCGCCCCGTTGCCGATGACGATGAAAACGCCCAGGGCTATCGGGGTTATAGCACCCACCCCATCATGAAGCTGTTTCGCTCCCGCGATGACATTCGCTACCAGGGACGTGTGCACGAGATCATCGACGGCGCCATCGACGCGGACCGACGGGGAGAGCTCGAGGTCGTGATCCACCATTACGGTGAGGCCAACCCAGGTCGTCCACGTAAAGAGCGGGCCCTGCGTTACCTCGCCATCATGGATGAGGAACTCGCTGCGCGGGACGACGGGCGCCTGTTTGCCATAGCCGGCTCTACGGCCATGTACTTTGCCCAGGACTACGCCAAGGCCCAGCGCTACCTGCAGCGCGCGGCGGAGCTGGGCTATGACGTAGCCGCAAGCCGTGAAGGCGTGGCGGAGGCTGCCTATCGGGCGGGCAATATCGGTCCGGCCCGGGATGCCTACGAGCAGCTTTACGCCACGGGGCAGCGCAGCCCGGCGTTGTGCCTGAATCTGGCTAACCTTGTGGTGCGGTCGGGCGAGCGATTGCGTGGTGCCGCATTACTTGAGGAGTGCCTCAATCTGGGTGGGATTGATGCGGGCACCAACGAGCTGATCAGTAAGAACATCGAGCTGCTTCGAAACTGACCAACCACGTGGAGCCCCTCGCCTCGCGTTAACGCTATCCAGCGCGGTTGGCGATGAGGTCATCCACGACGGCGGGGTCCGCCAGCGTCGAGGTGTCACCCAGGCTGCCCAGTTCATTCTCGGCGATCTTGCGCAGGATGCGGCGCATGATCTTGCCTGAGCGTGTCTTGGGCAGCCCCGGGGCCCACTGGATGACATCGGGCTTGGCGATGGGGCCAATTTCTTTCACGCAGAGTGCGATCAGTTCCTCGCGCAGCGCGTCGGTGGGCTCGACGCCCTCCATGGGCGTCACGTAGGCGTAGATGCCCTGGCCCTTGATGTCGTGGGGGAACCCCACCACCGCGGCCTCGGCAATGCCCTCGTGCAGCACCAGGGCGCTCTCGACTTCGGCGGTACCCATGCGGTGGCCTGACACGTTCAGTACGTCATCGACGCGCCCCGTGATCCAGTAGTAACCATCGTCATCTCGCGTTGCGCCGTCGCCGGTGAAGTAGTAGCCCGGATAGTTGCTGAAGTAGGTATCCACCATGCGCTGATGGTCACCGTAAACGCTGCGGATCTGGCTGGGCCAGCTCGATTTGACCACGAGGTAGCCGGCACCAGGGCCTTCGATTTCGCTGCCGTCTTCGGCCAGCAGGGCGAGTTCCACGCCAAAGAAGGGGAAGGTCGCTGAGCCGGGCTTGAGCGCGGTCGCGCCGGGTAGCGGTGTGATCATGTGCGCGCCGGTCTCGGTCTGCCACCAGGTATCGACAATGGGGCAGCGCTCATCCCCGACGGTGTGGTAATACCACTCCCAGGCTTCGGGGTTGATGGGCTCGCCCACGGTGCCGAGAATGCGTAGGGATTTACGAGAGTGGCGCGTGACAAATTCGTCACCTTTGCCGTGCAGGGCGCGGATCGCCGTCGGTGCCGTATAGAACTGCGCGACGTTGTGCTTGTCGACGATTTCCCAGCAGCGCCCCGCATCGGGATAGGTGGGCACGCCCTCGAACATCAGAGTCGTGGCGCCATTGGCCAGGGGGCCATACACGATATAGGAGTGACCCGTAACCCAGCCCACATCGGCGGTGCACCAGTACACCTCGCCATCGCGGTAATCGAACACATACTTGAAGGTCATGGCGGATTGCAGCAGGTAGCCGCCGGTGGTGTGCAGCACGCCCTTGGGCTTGCCGGTGGAGCCCGACGTGTAAAGGATGAAGAGCGGGTCCTCGGCGTCCATCGATTCGGGTTCGCAGTCCGTGGACTGGGCAGCCGTGATTTCGTCGTAATACACGTCGCGGCCGTCCGTCATGGCGACGTCGCCGCCGGTGCGGCGCACCACAATGCAGGTGTCGACGGAGGGGCAGTCTTCCAGGGCTTTGTCGGTATTGGCCTTCAAGGGCACCGCACGGCCACCACGTACGCCCTCGTCACTGGTGATGATGGCTGAGCATTCGGCGGATTGAATACGGTCTTTGAGCGCCTCGGGCGAGAAGCCACCGAAGACGATGGTGTGGATGGCGCCGATGCGGGTACAGGCGAGCATGGCATAGGCCGCTTCGGGCACCATGGGCAGGTACAGGCAGACGCGATCGCCTTTGCCTACACCGCGGGACCGCAGGGCATTGGCCAGACGGCAGACTTCGTCCTTCAGTTCGGCATAGCTGATGTGCTTGCTGTCGGCGGGGTCGTCACCCTCCCAGATGATCGCGGTCTGGTCGGCGCGCTCCGGTAGATGGCGATCGATGCAGTTCACGCTGACATTGAGCCTGCCGCCGGCGAACCAGCTGGCCTGGCCAGCGACGAAGTCGTAGCTGCAGACCTCATCCCAGGGCTTGTCCCAGGTCAGGAATTTCTCGGCCATCTCGCCAAAGAAGCCGTCGCGATCCTTGATGGAGCGCTGGTACATGGCTGCATAGTCATCAGCCCCGATATGGGCATCGCCAAAGCTGGCGGGTACGGGGTAGAGCTTGGATTCAGACATGGGTGGTCCCCTTGGTGTTATTAGCTAGGCCTACAGCATAGTGGGCGAGGGTGTGGCGGCAAGGCTACGTTGGTCGAAGCCTCGCCTGAGCGCGCGTAGTCTCTACGCTGCCGGTCGATGATGTCATCACCGATAATTCAGCGCGTAGCGAGCATGCCCCAGTCGCTGGCGGGGTTGAGCGTGATGCGGACATTGTCAATCAGGCGCGTGCTGCCGAGGCGGGCCGCGGCGAGGATCGCGATTTCTTCGGTGTTCTCAACGACTGCGCGCAGCGTGCGGGCGTCGCGAACTGCATAGTAGTCGGGTATGAAGCCAGCCTGCAGCAGCTGCATGCGGGCATGGGATTCCAGTTGCAGAAAGTTGTCAAAGCCGCAGGCGATGGCCTTGCGGCTTTCGAGCAGCGTACGATGCAGCAGCGGCGCGATAGCTCGCTGCTCTTCATTCAGGTACAGATTGCGCGAGCTCAGGGCAAGGCCGTCCTCGTCGCGCACGGTCGGGACGCCCACCACGTCTACCGGCATGCACAGGTCCGCCACCATCTTGCGAATGATCGACAGCTGCTGAAAGTCTTTTTCGCCGAACACCGCCACGTGGGGCTGAACCATGTTGAAGAGCTTGCTCACCACGGTGGCCACGCCATCAAAGTGGCCTGGGCGACTGCTGCCGCACAGCGTTTCCGACAGGTCGGGTACGCGCACTACGGTCTGTACTTCCAGCCCTTCGGGATAGATGTCTTCCACCCCCGGGGCGAACAGATAGTGCGTGCCCTCGGCGAACAGTTTCTCGCGATCAGCGGTCATGGTGCGCGGGTAGGCGTCCAGGTCTTCGTTGGCGCCAAACTGCATGGGGTTAACGAAGATGCTGACCACGACCACCTCGCCCAGCTGTCGGGCCCGGCGTACGAGCTGCAGATGGCCTTCGTGAAGGTTGCCCATCGTGGGCACAAAGGCAATGCGCTCACCGTTGTCCCGGTGGCGCTGAAGGGCGTGTCGCAGCCCGGATGTATTGTCGATGGTCAGCATAACTCGGCCCCGCTTGCGGTCAGGGTGAGGCCCATGCCAACGGGCCCCGGTTTCAGTCGGCGCTTTGGCGCACAGGGCGGCAGAGTATGCAGGCTCAGGCGGGGGTCGGCAAGGGTGCTTTTCTCAGGCTACAACCGTGTTTTGTCGCCCAATGCAAGCTTTTTTTGGTGCTGCCGAGGGGGCTCTGGCTAGGTGTAGCTGTGTTCTTCAGCGGGGTAGCTGCCATCCTTGACGGCGGTCACGAAGGCTCGCAGCGCCTCCTGGACGCTGCCGCTGTCGGCCATGAAGTTTTGTACAAAGCGGGGCTGGTGCGTGGATAGGCCCAGCATGTCGTGCATCACCAGTACCTGGGCGTCGGTGCCGGCGCCGGCGCCGATGCCAATCACGGGAATGTCCAGTTTGCGTGAGATGTCGGCGGCCAGGGGGGCGGGAATGCATTCGAGTACCAGTAGACTGGCGCCTGCGTCCTGAATTTCGACCGCGTCGGCCAGAATCGATTTAGCCTGCTTGGGCGTGCGACCCTGCACCCGGTAGCCGCCAAAAACGTTGACGGACTGGGGCGTGAGGCCCAGGTGCGCACAAACGGGTATACCGCGCTCCACCAGCGAATGGATCGTGTCGCTGAGCCATACGCCACCCTCCATCTTCACCATCTGGGCGCCGGCCTGCATGAGCGACATGGCGTTGGTGAGCGCATCGGCCTCGTGGCTGTAGCTCATGAACGGCATATCGGCGATGACCAGGGCATCGGTATTGGCGCGGCACACGCAGGCGGTGTGGTAGGCCATGTCTTCGATGGTGACGGGAATCGTGCTGTCGTGGCCCTGCAGCACCATGCCCAGGGAGTCACCGACCAGAATCGTCTCGGCACCCGCCTCGGACACCAGGCGTGCAAACGTCGCGTCGTAAGCGGTGATGCAGACGAACTTGTCGCCGGCCGCTTTCATCTTGTCGAGGGTGCTGATGGTGATCTTGGGCATGGATTGGGGTGCTCAGCCGAAGAAGGTCGGATTGAAGTAATGGCGGCCGCTGCGAATGTCCAGCAGGTAGTCCACCAGTTGCAGGTAATCCCTGTCTCCCGCTGCCAGATCGATCATGCTGGCATTGACGATCAGCAGTGGCGCGCCATCGTAGTACAGAAAAAATTCACTGTACACTTCGTTCAACTGCTCGAGATAGGCGCGGTCGATGGTCTGTTCGTGGTTGATACCACGTCGCTCGATGCGTGACAGCAGCACATCGGTCGGCGCCTGCAGGTAGATCACCAGGTCCGGCTGCGGCGCGTCGATGGTCATCTTCTGGTAGACCTTGTCGTACAGCTCAAACTCGTCGGGATCGAGGTTGATGCGTGCAAACAGGGGATCCTTTTCGATCAGGAAGTCAGCCACGCGAACGGGCGAAAAGAGCTCAGATTGGCGAAGTTCCTGAATTTTCTGTGCACGTTGAAAGAGAAAGAACAGCTGGGTAGCCAGAGCTGCCTCGCGCCGATTCTGGTAGAAGCGCTCAAGAAACGGATTCTCGTCCGCGTCCTCAAGCAGAATTTCGTGATTGAAGGTATCCGCCAGCCGGCGGGCCAGCGTAGTCTTGCCGACCCCGATGGGGCCTTCGACGGCGATGTACCCCGGCGCGCTGCGACCACGCAGGTCCAGTTCGATCACGGTGTCGATGCCTCCGCGGGTGTGGCGTGCCAGTCCAGGGTGGTTCGGTGCAGGGGGTTGGGCGGGCAGCGTGACAGCAGCGTGTCGAGTCGCTCGCCACCCGCAAGGCACAGATCCGGGCCTGCCACGTCCATCAGGGGCTGCAGCACGAAGTTGCGTTCGGCAATGCGTGGGTGTGGCAGGGTCAGATCCTCTTCGCTACGGATTTCGTCGCCAAAAAGCAGCAGGTCCAGGTCCAGGGTTCTGGGTCCCCAGCGCACTTCGCGGCGTCGTCCCGCGCTATTTTCCAGCATCTGGAGCAGCCTTAGAAGGGGCAGGGCATCCAGGCCCGAATTCAGGGCCAGGGCGGCGTTGAGGTAATCGGGTTGGCCCGCCGGGCCGACTGGGGCCGAGCGATAGATGGCGGACCGGGCCAGCACGGTGATGTCGGGGTGTGCCGCCAGCGCGTCATGGGCGCGGATCAGGGCTGTGAGCGGGTCGCCAAGATTGGCCCCGAGACCCACATACGCGAGCGTCACGAGTCCTGCGCCGGTGCGCGCTTGCGGCCCCCGCGGCGCCGACGTCGTGGACGGGGTGGGGCCTCCTCCTGCTCGACTTCAATGGGGCCGTGCTCATCCTGAAGCCGGGTCCAGGTGGCACCCAGGCCACTGCAGTCCTCACCCGCCTGTTCCCGCAGCAGCAAAAAATCGTAAGCCGCGCGGAATCGGCGTTTGCTCATCAGTTCCTTCGCGCGACGTCCCTCGGTGCGATTGAGGCGCAGTTGGAACTCCCAGATTTCTCGCATGGGCATGCTGAATCGGCGGGGAATGGCGATGCGCTGGCAGGCCTGGGCGACCACTTCCTGCGCCGCCCCGTGCATGGCGGGTACGGGGGGCTCGCCCTGGTTTTCGAGTTGCTCGCGCCGTTCGCAAACCGCTGGCCAGAGAATGGCGGCCAAAATGAAGGCCGGGGTTACGGGCTTGTCCTGTCGCAATCGCTCATCGGTATTGCCCATCGCGGCCTCGAGCAGCGCGCTGTAGAACGCGCTGTTGTCGGCCAGGCGTGCACTGTCGGGAAACAGGTGGTCAAACACGCTATAGCTGCGCAGTAAGCGCAGCGTTGTCAGGGCATTGCCGGTCAGAAAGAGCTTGCCGAATTCGTCGAAGAGCCGTGCAGCGGGAATGTCATCCAGCAGATGGGCGAGTTCGGGGATGGGGTCGGCGCTGCCGGGCTCGATGGCAAAGTCGAGTTTGGCGGCGAAACGCAGGGTACGCAGCATGCGCACGGGATCTTCGCGGTAGCGCGCCAGTGGGTCGCCGATGACGCGAATCTGGCGCGCCTCGAGGTCCTGCAGGCCGCCTACCTGGTCGAAGACTTCGAAGCTGCCGCTGTCGTAGTACAGGGCATTGACCGTGAGGTCTCGTCGCACCGCGTCTTCTTCGAGGGTGCCGTAGACATTGTCGCGCAGCAACAGACCCCGAGAAGAGCGTTTGGCCGCCGCGTCCCGTCTTGGTGCTTCGTCGTCGCCGTGGTGGCCGCGAAATGTGGTGACTTCGATGACTTCCCGGCCGAAACGCACATGCACAATGCGAAAGCGACGACCGATGATGCGCGAATTGCGGAACAGGGCGTGAACTTGTTCCGGCGTCGCGTCCGTGGCGATATCAAAGTCCTTGGGGTGCCCGCCCAGCAGCAGGTCGCGGACCGCCCCACCGACCAGATAGGCCTGGTGCTCGTGCTCGTGCAGGCGAGCCATCACCTTCAAGGCGTTGCGGCTGATGTCTTTACGCGAGACGCAGTGCTGGTCTCTCGGGACAATGTTCAATGCTTGGTCTTCACGTGGCGACGGTCGCGACGGTGGGGTGCTCCACCCCGCGTCTGGTCCGCAGTTCAAAGCGGCTCATGGTAGCACAGCGGGCGGTGCTCGCAGGCAGGCGCCAGAGTTTCGCTGAGTGCAACCGGGTTGTGGTGGCGGTGTATGAGCGTGGGGCTTGGATAGTCAGTGGGAAGGGCGAAAGAGCCAGTAGGAAGGGAGAAAGAGCCAAAAGGGAGGGGAAAACCCCCGTCACTTTGAAGAGACGCGTCACGCCGGCGGGCCGGCGGACGACGTTCAAGGTACCTGGGGCGCGTTGTTATTCTTTTTTTTGTGGGCCGAAACGAACAATGGGGAAGTCAGACTTCCCCATCCAGGTTCATTTAGCCTTTTATTGTTATTGCGGCGCGCATTATTTTTATTGTTGAGCGCCCTAGCGAATGCATCGCACGTGCCAGAAAAGTTATTTATATAAAAAACAGATGGTTACGATTTTTCATGTTTCTGGGCGAAGCATGGTGACGGTGTTAACTGTTACCTAATTTCCCCGTTACCTCGAGTGCGGGGGGTGGGGGTAACGCCTAGCCCGCGACTTTCCGCTGCTTGGTGGTTGAACCTTTCTTGCGAGGAATACTGAATCGCTGGCGGCGCTCCCACAGACACTTGCGGCTAATGCCCAGTTTCTGGGCCAACTCCGTCTCGCTCATGGAGTCCTGATGCTCGATCACAAAGCGCTGGAAGTAATCCTCAAGGGACAGGTCTTCCATGGGGTCGTTGGCGTGGGGGTGCTGAGAGCGACGTGTACTTTGGGGGCGGTCACCACGCAGGCGATTGATATTGACCAGTTCAAGGTCGATGCCGAGGGCTTCGTTGGCGATCTCGCTCCCTTCGGTGAGGATCACGGCTCGCTCGATGGCGTGTTCCATCTCGCGCACGTTACCCGGCCACTGGTAGGTCGTGATTGCCTGGATGGCACGCGGCGACAGGGTCATTTTGGCCCGCTTGAGGCGTTCGCACTGAGTTGCCAGCAGGTTCTCGGCCAGATAAAGAATGTCCTTGCCTCGTTCCCGCAGCGGCGGCAGATTCAGACGCAGCACATTGATGCGGTAGAACAGGTCCTGGCGAAAACTGCCTTCGGCGGCAAGGCTCTGCAGATCGCGGTGTGTCGCGCAGATGAGTCGCACGTCCACTTTGCGTGAGTGCACGGAGCCGATGCGGCGAATTTCGCCTTCCTGAATAAACCGCAGCAGACGGGCCTGGGCTTCCATGGGCAGCTCGCCGATCTCGTCCAGAAACAGGGTGCCGCCATCGGCCGCTTCGATCAGGCCCATACGATTGGTATTGGCGCCGGTGAAGGCTCCTTTTTCGTAACCGAACAGCTCTGACTCGATAAGTGTGTCGGGAATCGCGGCGCAGTTAACCGAAATCAGCGTGTTCTCGGCCCGGCGGCTGTGCGCGTGAATACTCCGCGCGACCAGCTCTTTGCCCGTACCGGTCTCGCCCAGCACCAGCACTGTGGAATCGGTCGGTGCAAATTTGGCAATGTGGCGCGACAGCACCTGCATAGTTTCGCACTCACCGAGAATCCGCGGACCATTGGTCGTGGTGGTACTGTCGGCTTCACTGGGGCGAGGGGCTTCCGTGCGCGAGCGCGGATGGCGATCGATCACGCGCTGCACGGCATTGAGCATATCGGCGTGGTCGAACGGTTTGGCGATGTAATCCACAGCGCCCATACGCATGGAGTCCACCGCCGAGCGCAGGCTCGCGTAGCTGGTCATGATGAGAACCGGAACACTGCCGGCCTTGGCGATCAGGTCGGTGCCCGGGGCGCCGGGCAGGCGCAGATCACTGATGATCAGGTCGTAGTCCGCCAGGTTGTACTTGCTTTCGGCATCGTCGACGGAGCCAGCTTCGTCCAGCTCATAACCGTTGCGTTCCAGCAGTCGCCGCAGGGCGACACGGATTACAGACTCGTCTTCAACGATCAGGATTTTTTGCACGGATGCTCCTGCATCTGACGCCAATGGCCGGTGATTGTAACACTGGTAACGGGGTGCTTCAGGTTTGACCCGTGAAGTCTGTCGCGTAGCTGGCGCGCCGCAGCGTGACCTGCGCGCGCGTACCGAACCCGCCGCCGGGTATTGGACTGAGAAGCTGGATGCTGCCATCCATGTCTTCGAGCATGCTCCGCACCAACGGCAGTCCCAGCCCCGTTCCTTCGCCGACATCCTTGGTGGTGTAGAAAGGCTCAAACACCTGACTGAGCTGATGGCTGTCCATGGGCGGGCCGGGGTTGTCGATGAGCCAGCGCACGGTGTCGTCGTCGGCAACCGATGTCACCAGCACATCGCCTTCTTCCGATGCGGCGCTGTGGGCATTGTCGAGCAGGTTGAGCGCGACCTGCAGCAGCAACTGGGCATCGGCGTTCACCAGCACCTCGCGATCACAGCGGTTGTCAAAGCGCGTGGCTGTGCCGTCCAGCTTCAGCGAGAGCAGGTGGATCGCTTCGTCCACGCAGTCTGCCAGGTTGCAGGGCAGGCACTGCGGATTGTCGCTGCTGCTACCCGGATGCGAAAGCTGCATGAGTGCCGCGACGGTGCGGTTGATCCGTTCGGTCTGTTTGAGTATTTCGGCGCTGCCCTGTTCCACTTCCACGGCGTCGGCCCCGTCGACCAGGTTCTGGGCGATGCAGGCAATGCCGGTGACCGGGTTACCAATCTCATGGGCGACGCCCGCGGCAAGGCGGCCGACGCTTGCCAAGCGCTCGTTGTGCAGCAGCTCGTCCTGAAGTCGCTGGTAGTCGCTGATGTCTTCGACCAGCACAAAGCGGCGCTGGGCCGGGTTGGGCACGGGGCCACTGTGCAGGATCAGCCAGCGGGGATTGCCGTTGGGGTCCTCGCCCAGGCTGCGTTTTATCACGTCGCCGGGCTTTGCTGTCAGTGCGTCATTGAACGCGGCAGGCCAGGGTGCAGGCAGTGCCGCAACCTCGTTCCCCATGGCGCGCTCTGCGGTGATGCCACTGATCTGCACCAGATGATCATTCCACTGCACGACCCGTTGCTGTTCCAGGATGCACAGTCCTGTCGGTAGCTCTTCGAGGGTGGCGCGCTGGGTGCCGCGCAGACGACGCACGCGGGACAAAGCCACGATCAGCGCCGCTGACAGGAGCAGCACCAGAAAGATGAGCATGGCAACGAGGTAGTTCATGAGCTCACGGGGTCGAAGAGGGTTTGGGGAATGCGCCTACGATCCCACAGCGGCGTCGCGGCTTCCAGCAGGGCCTGTGCATTGTCCGTTACCGTGGGCAGCGTCTGTCCCAGCATGCGCAGTACACGCACCAGATTGTCGACGGCGCAAGCGTTGTCCAAGGCTTGGGCACCGGTCTGCTTACTGAGCTTCTGGCCCTCGGCGTTGGTCAGCACGGGTACGTGTCCGAAGGCCGGGGGGGGGTTGCCCAGGCAGCGGTGCAGCGAGATCTGGAGCGGAGTCTGGCCCCGCAGGTCCGCGCCGCGAATGACATGGGTGATGCCCTGCAACCCATCATCAACGACCACGGCAAGCGCGTAGGCGTACAAATTGTCCTTGCGACGGAGCACCACATCATCGGGCAGATCCTCCGGCGCGTGCTCGCCGGGCAGCAGATCGATGAAGTGATCATCGCCGGTCAGTGCGATGCGCCGTGCGACGGCCGCGCCGGGCTCGGGGTGACAGCGCTGGCCGCAGGAGCCTCCGGGGCCCAGGGTGGCCCGGGTACAAACGCAGTCAAAGAGCAGGCCGCTCCGGTCCAGCTGTGCCAGCGCCGCATCGTAGGCGTCGCTGCGCTGCGACTGATAGCTTACCTCCTCGTCCCAATGCAGACCGTGGGCCCTGAGGCTCTCAAGGATACCGTCGCTGGCACCGGCGACCTCCCGGGGAGGGTCCAGATCCTCGATCCGCACGAGCCATCGCCCACCGTGATGACGGGCGTCCAGATAGCTCGCCACGGCGGCGACAAGGGAGCCCAGATGCAGTGGGCCAGTAGGGGAGGGAGCAAAGCGGCCCCGGTACTCCGGAGCCTTGCTCATGGGGCGTGGTGGGGCTGGAGCGCCGCGATCAGCCCAGTTCCTGCTTCTCTTTGATCTCGGCCAGGGTCTTGCAATCAATGCAAAGCGTTGCCGTGGGGCGCGCTTCGAGGCGCTTGATGCCGATCTCGACACCGCAGGCGTCGCAGAATCCGTAATCGTCCTGGTCAATGCGCTCGATGGTCGAGTCAATCTTCTTGATGAGCTTGCGCTCGCGATCGCGGGTGCGCAGCTCCAGGCTGAACTCTTCTTCCTGGGTGGCGCGGTCTGCGGGATCCGGGAAGTTGGCCGCTTCGTCCTTCATGTGTGTGACGGTGCGGTCCACTTCTTCCATCAGCTCAGACTTCCAGCGCAGTAAAATCTTGCGGAAGTGCTCAAGCTGCGCATCGCTCATATACTCTTCGCCGCGCTTGGGCTTGTACGGTTCGAAGTTCTTGAATTCCCCGGTAGCGGCGGCCGATGAGCGGGCTTTGGCGGGAGCCTTGGCACGGGTGCTCTTTTTGGCGGCGGCCTTGGCCGGAGCTTTCTTTTTGGCGGCGGGTTTCTTCGTTGCGGCTTTCGTCGGCATGGTGCGTTTCCAACTTCGTATGCTGGCTGTCTGGACCCATTGCGGGTGCAACGGTGCATCGAGCCAATTTCGAGGCGCGGAGAAGATACCGGAATTGTCGGTTGCGTGCCAGCGCTAAAAACGACTTCTTTATGTTGACTTACGGACCTGTCAATCGAGGTAAATGTCGTCGCCGACTGCGGTAAACGGCACAGCTTCGAGCCGCTCACCAAGGCAGGGACCTGCCACGCACTCACCGGTACGCGTGAGAAACTCGGCGCCGTGGCGCTGGCAGCGCAGCAGGTCGCCGCTTTCGTTACTCAGGTTGCCGCCGAGCGGATCGAGGGTTTCAGCGGCGTGAGGGCAGAGGTTGGAGTACAGAAACTGCTCGCCCGCGTGCCTGGCCAGAATGAGTGGCCGTCCCTCGATGGTCATACTTCTGCTAGAGTTTTCCGCCAGCGTCTTTGAGGTGTCCGTCGTCGTGCTGTCTGTCATCTGTCCCGAAATTACTGTCCCGCCACGTACAATAGTAGGCCACCAGTGACGCGGTCAGGGCAAGCGGCGGCGTCGCTGACATCCGCCCAGGCAGCGCTGCTGGGGCTGGACCAGAGCGGTCTGGTGGCGATCGGCAAGGCCCTGTTGCGTCCGGAGGTGGCACGGGCCTTCGAGCGCCTGGCCGCTGCAGCGCGCGTCGCGGGCTTTGAGTTGGCGATCGCCAGCGCTTTTCGCGATTTCAACCGTCAGCTCCTGATCTGGAACCGCAAGGCCTGTGGCGAGCTTGTGGTGCGCGACGACCAGGACTGTGCTGTGCCCATGCAGACGCTCTCGGTCGAGGAGCAGCTGACCTGCATACTGCGCTTCTCGGCATTGCCCGGTGCGAGTCGCCATCACTGGGGTACGGACCTGGATGTGTATGACGCCGCTGCGATGCCCGAGGGCTACACGTTGCAGCTGACACCGTCGGAAGCGGCGCCGGACGGGCTCTTTGGCGCGCTGCACGCGTGGCTGGATGAGCGCATTCGCACGGGTACCAGCTTCGGCTTTTACCGCCCCTACGACGAAGATCGCGGTGGCGTGGCTGTGGAGCGTTGGCACCTGAGCTATGCGCCGCTGGCGGTTGGCTGTGAGGAGGAGCTCACCGCGACCCTGCTGCGCCGCGCATGGGATGAATGCGCGCCAGGCGATGATCTGGCGCTACGCGAGGCGCTGGAAGTGGACCTGGACCAGATCCTCGAGCGGTTTGTCGGGCGCGTGGCGACGGCACCCGCTGCGGCCCGCGATTATCACGATCAGGAACCGGGTCCATAAACGCATCGCCCCGCGCGGCCAGGGCCGGTAGCGGGGCGATGGGCAGTGTCAGGGCTGTAGGCCCCGACACCAAAACTCACTGGCGGCTCTATTTCTTCGCTTCGTCGTGAAGATCACCGTAGTGGTGCCAGTAGTCCTGCTCGGCGGCGGCGATGACCTTGAGGGCCTCTTCGCGGCCATAAACGTGGTCCACCTTGATATCCACGTCCTTGCCGGGCTGGAGCTTGTAGGTCGAGAAGTAGTGCTGCAGGCGCTCTACCTTGATCGCGGGCAGGTCGTCGATGTCCTGCACGTCACCCCAGACATTGTCACCGTCCAGAATCGCGATGATTTTGTCGTCGGCCTCGCCGTCGTCGATCATCTGGATGCCACCGATCACACGCGCGCTCAGAATAATGTCGGAGCGATTGATATGGCGCTCGGAGTACACGCAGATGTCCAGCGGGTCGCCGTCGGCAACCTCGACGCCAGGGCAGCGCTTGGCGACTTCTTCTGCGCAGTAGGTACGGGGAATAAACCCATAGAGCGCCGGCGGGCTGGAGGTCGTGCGCTGGGGGCGATCGACCATCAAAAATCCGGAGTTCTTGTCGAGCTCGTACTTCACGACGTCCGTGGGCAGCATCTCCACGTAAACCTGCACCACACCATTGTCGGTGGATCCTTCCTGGCGCGCGTAGAGGCCGTGCCAGGGATGGCGACGCCAGCGGTTGTACTTCTCATTGCGATACATGGGAATTCCTCTTGAGTTGATTGCGGGAGCGTCGCAACCGGGCGGCGCCCCTGAATGGGTCTTGGGGGATTAAAAATCGGCGGCGATTGTACCCGCTGGCGCGGTGAAAATCTGCGCGACCTTCGTAGATTGCGACGCGTTTCAGGTTACGCGAAAGCGTTTTTTCAGGCGCCGGGGCACGCTTTCGTTCTTCAGCCGTACATAGCGCGGCAGTCCAGCTCGGTAGCTGGGGTAGGCCTCGCCGACAATCAGCGGCGCCAGATAGTCCCGGGCTGCCTCGGTGATGCCAAAGCCGTCGCGGGTGATGAAATTGCGCGGCATCATTTTTTCGACGTTCGCGACCTTGGCCAGCGGAGCTTCGCCGACGCGCCAGCTGTAACGCTTGCCCTTGCCACGCACGATGGCCGGCATGACGGCGTTTTTGCCCGCCAGGGCATACTCGACCGCGGCGCGGCCCACGGCGTAGGCCTGCTCCACGTCGGTTTTTGATGCGATATGGCGCGCCGAGCGCTGCAGGTAGTCGGCGACGGCCCAGTGGTACTTATAGCCCAATTCGTCCTTGACCATACCGGCCAGCGCTGGTGCCAGGCCGCCGAGTTGGGCATGACCAAAGGCGTCGCGGGTCCCCGCGTCACTCAGAAAAGTGCCGTCGGCGGTCTGCGTGCCTTCTGAGGCCACGACGACGCAGTAGCCGTAGCGCTTTACGCAGCGCTGAACGCGCGCGAGGAACTTCTTCTGGTCGAAGGCGATTTCCGGGAAGAGGATGATATGCGGGGCATCGCCTTCCTGCTCGGCGGCCAGACCTGCCGCGGCGGCGATCCAGCCGGCGTGGCGCCCCATCACTTCAAGAATGAACACCTTGGTAGACGTGGCGCACATGGACGCCACGTCCAGCGCAGCCTCGCGCGTAGAGATCGCCACGTACTTGGCGACCGAGCCGAAGCCCGGGCAGTTGTCCGTCAGGGGCAGGTCGTTGTCGATGGTCTTGGGAACGTGGATCGCCTGCAGGGGATAGCCCAGGGACTCACTGAGCTGGGACACCTTCAGGCAGGTGTCGGCGGAGTCACCACCACCGTTGTAAAAAAAATACTGAATGTTGTGTGCGCGGAACACCTCGATCAGGCGTTCGTATTCAGCGCGATTGTCCTCCAGAGACTTGAGCTTGTGCCGACAGGAGCCAAAGGCGCCCGACGGGGTCTCCATCAGCGCGCGAATTGCGGTTTTGCTCTCGCGACTGGTGTCGATCAGGTCCTCTTCGAGGGCGCCGATGATGCCGTTGCGACCCGCAAATACTTTGCCAATGCGATCACGATGCTCCCGCGCCGCTTCGATAACGCCACAGGCCGAGGCATTGATCACAGAAGTTACGCCACCGGACTGGGCATAAAAGGCATTGGGCTTGGCGGCCATGGAGGGATTCCTCAGGGGACTGTGGATTGCGGCGAATGATACGGGATCAGCGCCGCCCTGTGCACCGCAGACCGGCCAGCGCCGGGCAGGCGTGCTAGAATTTTCGTCTTTCATTGAGGCGAATCAACGTGCATCAGCACCTGCACATTCTGGGCATTTGCGGCACTTTCATGGGCGGCATCGCCCTGCTGGCGCGGGAGCAGGGCTGGACCGTCAGCGGCTGCGACGCCAACGTCTATCCCCCTATGAGTGACCAGCTTGCCGCGGCGGGCATTGCCCTGCACGAGGGCTACGATGCCGAGCACCTGCCCTCGAACGCGCTCATCGTGGTTGGTAATGCCCTGTCTCGCGGCAACCCCGCTGTCGAAGCCGTGCTGGATCGTGGGCTTCCCTACATCTCGGGAGCGCAGTGGCTGGCGGAGCATTTTCTCGCCGGGCGCTGGGTGCTGGCCGCCTCGGGCACCCACGGCAAAACCACGGTCAGCAGCATGCTCGCGTGGATTCTTGAATCCGCGGGCATGGAGCCCGGTTTTCTTATCGGTGGTGTGCCGCACAATTTTGGCCTGTCGGCGCGCGCCGGTGGCGGCAGTTTTTTCGTGGTCGAGGCCGATGAGTACGACACGGCATTCTTCGACAAGCGCGCCAAGTTCGTGCACTACCGCCCGCGCACCCTGGTCATCAACAACCTGGAGTTTGACCACGGCGACATTTACCCGGATCTGGCGGCGATCCAGCGCCAGTTTCATCACCTGGTGCGCTGCGTACCGGGGAGTGGCCTGATCGTGGTGCCCGAAGGGGTCCCGGCCATCGAAGACACCCTGGCCATGGGCTGCTGGACACCGCACCAGACCCTGGGCTCGACGGCGGCGGACTGGTCCCTGGGACTGCTGGCCGAGGATGGTTCGTCCTGGTGGTTCCGCGGGCCCGACGGGGTGCAGCACGAAGTGCGCTGGCAGCAGCGCGGTGCGCACAATGTGGCGAACGCGGTCGCGGCCTGTGCTGCAGCGCGTCACGTGGGCGTGCCTCCCGAAGAAGCCGTGCGCGCCCTCGAGGCATTTGCCGGCGTGCGTCGGCGCCTGGAACTGCGTGGCGAACCGGGCGGCGTGCGGGTTTACGATGATTTTGCCCACCACCCCACGGCGATCGCCCGTACGCTGGAGGCCCTGGGGGCGGCCCGCGACGGGGCCGCGCAGGGTGGGCGCCTGATTGCTGTGATAGAACCGCGCTCCAATACCATGCGTATGGGAGAGCACCGCGATGCCCTGGCGCCGGCGACCGCGCCGGCGGATCAGGTGTTCTGGTACCAGCCCGCCGGTCTGAACTGGTCCCTGGAGGATGTGCGCCACGCCAGCCCGGTGCCGGCGCAGCTCTACAGTGATTTCGAGGAACTTGTATCGGCAATTGTGGCCGAAGCACGAAGCGGTGATGCGATCGTGGTGATGAGCAACGGCGGCTTCGGTGGCATCCACGAGCGCCTGTTGGGCGCCCTGGAACAAAAGTACACACAATAAGGAATCCCGATGTTGCCGTTTTACGAAAGGCTGGTGCTGCGCCGGCCCGCAGTGGTGCTCACAACGCTCATGCTGTTGCTGGCGCTGGCGCTGCTGCAGTTTCCGAAGATTCGCATCGATGCATCGGCGGATTCCCTGCTGCTCAAGGGCGATCCCGCGCTGGAGTATTTTCGCGAGATTTCGCGGCGCTACAGCGCTGAGGATTTCATCGTCGTCACCTGGCAACCGAATGCGCCGCTGCTGTCCGATGCATCCCTTGAACCGCTGGGTGCGATGGTCGACGAACTGCGGGCGCTCGATGGCGTGTCATCGGTGGTCTCGGTGCTCGATGTGCCACTCCTGCAGAGTCCGCCCGTGGGTCTGGGTCGGGTAACGTCCGACGAGCCGCTGCCGTCATTGAAGGACGCAGAGCTGGACCGGGAATTGGCGTTGAAGGAGTTCACCACCAGCCCGCTGTACAGCGACCTGCTGGTCGGCGCGGGGGGCAAGGTCACGGCGGTACAGGTAAACCTGAACCGCATTGAGGGCGACGCCGATCTGGTGCGCGAGCGTGAGGACCTCCGCAAGGCCGAGGGCGAAGGTTCGCTGGACGCTGCCGGCAAGGCGCGCCTCGCCGAGGTGGAGCGGGCGGTGAAGCGACGCACTGCCGAACTGCTCGAAACCCAGGGGCGCCTGGTGCGCTCGGTACGCGATGTCGTAGCGGGATACCGTGATCACGCGGGTATTTTTGTCGGCGGTGTACCCATGATCGCCGTCGATATGGTGGCCTTCGTGCGTAGCGATCTGGTGACCTTCGGCTCGGCGATTCTCGGTGTGATGGTGCTCGTGCTGGCGGTCATCTTCAGGCGCCTGAAGTGGGTCGTGATTCCGCTGGCGAGCTGTTCCCTGGCGGTGACCTACACCCTTGGCGTACTCGGTTTTCTGGACTGGCGTATGACCGTGATCTCGTCCAACGTCGCGTCGGTGCTGCTGATCGTGGCGCTGGCCATCGCCATCCACCTGGTGGTGCGATACCGCGAGCTGCATCGCCTTGAGCCCGAGGGTCCGCTGTATGAGCGCGTGCGCGATGCCATGCGCCTGATGGCGGTGCCGTGTATCTACACTGCGGTGACTACGGTAGTGGCCTTTGTGTCACTGGTGGTCTCCGGGCTGCAGCCAGTGATCGATTTCGGCTGGATGATGGCCATGGGCATCAGTATCACGGTGCTGGTGTCGTTCACCTTTGTGCCCGCGGCCATGCTGCTGTGGCCGGCGGATCGCGAGCCGCCAAAGGCCGACAGCCACGAACCCTTTACCATGCGCTTTGCCCGCGTTACGGATCACCACGGCCGTCTGGTGCTGGGGGTCAGCGCACTCATCACGTTGCTGGTGTTCGTGGGTGTGGGGCGCCTGAAGGTTGAAAACCGCTTCATCGATTACTTCAAGGACAGCACCGAAATCTACCAGGGTATGGAGCTGCTCGATGCCAATCTGGGCGGCACGATCCCCCTGGATATTATTGTGGCGGCCCCGGACCAGTCGGCGCCGCTCCCCGGCCTGGATGCACCCGTGGGCGAGGCGCCTCCGGTGGCGGCGGACGATGAGTTTCTTGCCGATGCGGGTTTCGAGGACGACCCGTTTGCGGCGTCAGGCGATGACTTTGCGTCAGACGGTTCTGTCAATGAGTTCGCCGATGACTCCTTCGCGGACGATGCGTTTGGCGACGATCCCTTTGCCACCAGCGACGCCTTTGCCGATGACCCCTTTGGCGACGATCCCTTTGGCAGTGACGCGACGAGCCAGGCGCCGGGATTCTGGTTCAGCCTTGAGGGCATGCGTCTTATTGACCGGCTCCATGCGCGGGTCGAGGCCTTTGATGAAACCGGCAAAGTGCAATCCCTTTCTGCGACCTTCGAACTGTTCCGCCAGTTGCTCGGCGACGACATCGGTGGTGTGGAACTGGCCCTGGCGCAGAATGCCCTGCCAGGAGATATCGGCGGTCTGCTGGTGGATCCCTATTACAACCGTGAGAAGGATGAGGCGCGCATCACGGTACGCGTAAAAGAAACCAGCCGTTCCCTGCGCCGCGCCGCGTTTCTTGAGGATCTTGATCGTGAGCTGCACAGTGCCGGCGAACTCGAACCCGGGCAGGCGCGCTTTACCGGCATGCTGGTGATGTACAACAACGTGCTGCAGAGTCTCTTCAAATCCCAGATCCTGACCCTGGGCGCCGTGTTCGGCGTGATCATGATCATGTTCTGGCTGCTGTTTCGCTCCCTGACGCTGGCGTTGATCGCCCTGGCGCCGAACCTGCTCGCCGCGGGTATTGTGCTGGGCATCATGGGCTTTGTGGGTATTCCACTGGATATCATGAACATCACCATCGCCGCGATTGTGGTGGGTATCGGCGTGGATGACTGTATTCACTATGTGCATCGCTTCCAGAGCGAGTTCCCTAAGGACCGCAACTACCTGGCAACCATGTACCGCTGCCACGGCAGCACGGGGCGGGCGCTGTACTACACCACGCTCACGGTCGTCATCGGCTTCAGCACATTGACGCTGTCAAACTTTAATCCCAGCCTGTACTTCGGCGTGCTCACGGTGATCGCCATGGCCGCCGCGGTGATCGGAGCCCTGCTGCTGTTGCCGCGCCTGATTCTGGTGATTCGTCCCCTGGGGCCAGAGGCATGAGTGAGCTGGCGCTGTTCCCCCTTGGTGCGACGTTGCTGCCCCATGGGCGCATGCCGCTGCAGATATTTGAACGGCGCTATCTGGACCTGGTGAAGACCTCCATGCGCCAGGGTGAGGGCTTCGGCATCATTCGCATTGAACGCGGTGCCGAGGTGGCGCCTACATCGCCGCC
>JAUIMF010000127.1 GCA_030433415.1 Gammaproteobacteria bacterium
CCTGCTGACCGCTGACCTGGATGATCCCACCGGCTATGGCCGCGTGCTGCGCGACAGCATGGACCAGCTGCAGGGCGTGGTGGAACATAAAGACGCCAGCGAGGACCAGCTGGCCATTACCGAAATTAACACCGGCGTACTGGCCTATCCTGCACAACTGCTGAAGGCCTACCTGCCCCGCGTGGGCAACGCTAACGCCCAGGGCGAATACTACCTGCCGGACGTGCTGGCCATGGCGGTCGCCGAAGGCCATTGCGTCGGTGCCCTACGCACCCCCGATGCGAGCGAAACCATGGGCATCAACGATCGTCGCCAGTTGGCCGAGGCCGAAGCGACCTATCGCGCGCGCGTTGCCGATGCATTGATGGTGGCGGGCGTGTCTCTGGCCGATCCCGCACGCATTGATGTGCGCGGTCAGCTCAGCTGCGACGCGGATGTATTTATTGACGTGAACTGCGTGTTCGAGGGCAAGGTGCATCTGGGCCAGGGTGTGACCATTGGCCCCAATTGCGTATTGCGCGACTGCACCATTGACGCCGGCACGACCGTACACGCCATGAGTCATATCGACGATGCGCAGGTGGCGACGGACTGCAACATCGGCCCCTACGCGCGCCTGCGTCCGGGCACTACGCTGGCCACCGGCGCCCGTATCGGTAATTTTGTTGAGACCAAAAAAGCGCAGATCGGCGCAGGCAGCAAGGTCAATCACCTGAGTTACATTGGCGACGCCACGCTCGGCAGCGGCGTGAACGTGGGCGCCGGCACCATCACCTGCAACTACGACGGCATCGCCAAGCACCCCACCACCATGGGCGATGGTGTGTTCATCGGTTCAAACAGTACGCTCGTCGCCCCGCTTGAAATCGGCGATGGCGGATTTGTGGGCGCCGGGTCTACGGTAACGCAGGATGTTCCCGCAGAATCCCTGGGCGTTGCCCGCAGCAAACAACGCAACATCAATGGCTGGCGGACGCCCAAGCAGCGCGCCGCCGCCAGCGACACAGACTAAGGAATCAGGCCTATGTGCGGCATCGTAGCGGCAACGGCGCGACGCGAAGTCTCCGAGATACTTCTCGAGGGACTGCGGCGTCTGGAATACCGGGGCTATGACTCGGCGGGTATGGCGTTGATCGACAACGAACAGCACCTGCAATTACACAAGTACCTGGGCAAGGTCGCGGCGCTGGAAGACGCCCAGGCCTTGAATCCCATTCTGGGCTGCACGGGCATCGCCCATACGCGCTGGGCCACGCATGGCAAACCATCGGCGGTTAACGCCCACCCGCATATCTCTGGCCAGCGTGTGGCGGTAGTGCACAACGGCATCATCGAAAATCACGAAGCCCTGCGCGAAGAAATGCGCGAGGCGGGTTACGAGTTTTCCTCGGCCACCGATACCGAAGTCATCGTGCATATGATCCATCGCGCGCTGGACGGTGGGGCCACCCTGCTCGAGGCCATGCGCGGTACCGTGGATCGTCTGGAGGGCGCCTATGCGCTGGCGGCGATCGATGTGCAGGCACCGGACGAAGTCGTTGCCGCGCGTTCCGGCAGCCCGTTGGTGGTGGGCGTGGGCATTGGCGAACATTTTCTTGCCTCTGACACTCTGGCGCTGCGCCAGGTGACGGACCGTTTTATCTATCTTGAAGAAGGTGACACGGTGGTGTGCTCTGCGTCGGGTCTGGCGATCTACGACAGCACGGGCGAGCCGGTGCAGCGCGAGATGAAGCGCGTGTCGGGCGATGTGGATGACGCCGACCTGGGCGACTTTGAGCACTACATGCTCAAAGAGATTTACGAACAGCCCCACGCGCTGGCGGCGACCTTTGCCAAGGCAGCGGGCGCAGACTCCGACGACAGTATTTTTGGTGAGGGCGCCGCTGAGGCGTTTGCCCGCACCAAAGCGATTCAGATTGTGGCCTGTGGCACGAGCTATCACGCCGGCATGGTGGCGCGGTACTGGCTCGAAGACATTGCCGGTATTCCCTGCCAGGTTGAAGTAGCCTCGGAATTCCGCTACCGAAAGCGCGTCTCCCATCCCGACACCCTGCTGGTCACCGTGTCGCAAAGTGGCGAGACCGCCGACACGCTGTCGGCCCTGCGTTTTGCCGAACCTGACGAATTTATTGCCAGCCTGGTGATTGCCAACGTCGACAACAGTTCACTGGTGCGCGAAAGCGACATGGCGTTTTTAACCCGGGCGGGTACCGAGATCGGTGTGGCGTCGACCAAAGCATTTACGACACAGCTGGTGGCGTTCTTAATGCTCGCCCTGGAGCTGGGTCGCCATCGGGGCCTGGCACCTGAGCGGGAGCAGCAACTGCTGGATGGCTTGCGTGCCCTGCCAGACCTGGTGCGCAAGACCCTGGAGATCGATCCGGCGATTGAAGCGATGTCATCGGCTTTTATCCAGAAACACCACGCACTCTTTTTGGGCCGTGGCATTCAATACCCCATTGCCATGGAAGGCGCGCTCAAGCTCAAGGAAATCTCGTATATCCATGCCGAGGCCTACCCCGCCGGCGAACTCAAGCACGGGCCCCTGGCCCTGGTCGACGCTGACATGCCGGTAGTGGCCGTTGCACCCAACGACGAACTGCTCGACAAACTCAAGTCCAACCTCGAAGAAGTGCGCTCGCGTGGCGGCGAACTGTATGTGTTTGCGGATCAGGATGCGGGCTTCAGCGATGAACCCGGCGTGCACGTGCTCGCCATGCCGCATGCGCCCGAAGTACTGCAGCCGGTTATTTACACCGTGGCGCTGCAACTGCTGGCCTATCACGTGGCGCTGCAGAAGGGCACCGACGTGGACAAGCCGAGAAACCTGGCGAAGTCCGTGACCGTGGAGTAATCACTCACTCACGATCAGCTGCCTCTTCAAACGGGCAGCTCGGTCGTGGCGCGAATCTCTTCCATCACAAAGCTCGCGCTGACATCCAGCAAATCCACCGTGATCAGTTGCTGATACAGGCGGTCGTAGTCCGCCATGTCTTTCACCACCGCCTTGAGCAGATAGTCCACGTCCCCCGCCATGCGGTATACCTCTTGAATACCGTCGATGGACTCCACCGCATCGCGAAACGCCTGCGCCCATTGCGCATTGTGCTGGCTGGTGCGCAACGAGATGAACACGGTTAACGGCAGTCCCACAGCGGTGGCATTGAGCAGCGTCACGCGGGCTCGAATGACGCCGGCCTCTTCGAGCTTTTGCAGCCGACGCCCGCAGGACGAGCGGGATAACGCGACGGTATCAGCCAGGTCTGCGAGCGACAGAGAGGCGTCACGTTGCAGGGCGCGAAGAATCTGGCGATCGATGCGGTCCAGGGGTGGATTCATGGGCGGTCCAGTCAGGGCTTGAAGTCTAATAGAACAAATGTAGCAACAAACCACTAAAAAACATAAATATGTCCCAATTAATCATAGATATCCGGGCCAATTGCGGACAATGTCCCGCGCCCGAGGCGCTAAAGTCTCGCCATCAATGAACCCACCGTGGAACGACCATGTCAGCCCAAGCGATCATCGACGGCATTCGCGCCAACCTCATTGGCCAGTACACGCCAATCCAGACACCCTTTGGCTCCCGCCCCCTGGTGTATGCCGACTACACGGCCTCGGGCCGTAGTTTGCGCAACATTGAAGCCGCTATCACCGAAAAGGTGCTGCCCTACTACGCCAACACCCACAGCGAGAGCTCGCTGTGCGGCGCGCAGTCCACGGCCCTGCGCGAACAGGCTCGGCGGACCATTGCACAGGCTATGGGCTGCATCGAGCAGGACCGCGTAATCTTTTGTGGCGCGGGCGCCACAGCGGCGATCAACCGGCTGATCGACATGCTGGGATTGCGCGCTCCCAATGCGTCATGGGCAACACCCCACGATGACGCGCCGCGTCCCGTGGTATTCATCGGGCCTTATGAACACCACTCCAACGAACTGCCCTGGCGCGAAAGCGTTGCTGACGTCGTGCGAATACCGGCGGATGACCGCGGTGCGATTGACGAAACGGCACTGCGTGACGCACTCGCCGAGTACGCCGATCGGCCCTTACGCATTGGCAGCTTCTCGGCTGCGTCGAATGTCACGGGCATCATCAGTAATGTCACGGGGATCACCGCGTTACTGAAGGAGTTTGGCGCACTCGCCTTCTGGGATTACGCCGCAGGCGGGCCATACCTGCCCATCAACATGAATGCACCCGGTGCTCCCATCGACGCAATTTTTCTGTCACCCCACAAATTCGTTGGCGGACCAGGCACGCCTGGCGTACTGGCGATCAAAGCGGAATTGGCAGGCAACCCGGTGCCCGCCACGATTGGCGGTGGCACGGTATCGTGGGTCTCGCCGCGTAGTCACCACTACCTGAAAGATGTAGAACGGCGTGAAGAGGCGGGCACTCCCGCGATTGTCGAAGCGATCCGCGCGGGTTTGGTGTTTCAGCTCAAGCAGACGGTGGGAGCCGACCAAATCCATCGCCGCGAATCGGCTTTGCTGAGCCGTGCCCGCGAGGCACTGGCAGACTGCGAGCAAATCGAGATTCTCGGGCCTGCTGATGCGCAGCGGCTTTCTATACTCTCGCTGCGAATCCATTGCGGCTCACGGGAACTGCACTACGGGTTTGTTGTAGCGCTGCTGAACGACCTGTTTGGTATTCAGGCCCGGGGCGGTTGTTCCTGTGCGGGCCCTTATGGGCATGAACTGCTCGCTATTGATGACGAGACATCGCAACGCTACGAAGCATCGATTGCGGGTGGTTGTGCGGCGATGCGTCCGGGCTGGGTGCGCCTGAACCTGAACTACTTTGTGAGTGAAGCGGAGTGCGATTACATCGTGGCTGCGCTCAAACTTGTGGCCGAGCATGGCTGGCGGATATTGCCGGCTTACCAACTTGATCCCGAGAATGGCAGCTGGCGCTACGGGGGTCGAGAGCGGGTTCTGCCGGTGGAACTTGCCTCGCTGCTATCGGGTGAAGTGGAGGTGTCGATGAGCGTGCCCGAGCCGGATTTTGAAGCACTGCTTGAAGAGGGTCGTGAGTTGCTTCTGCAGAAGGTGACGGTAACGACGCCAGTTAAGCGCGTTTTGATGAGCGAGGCTAACGAAGCGCTGCGGTGGTTTGCGTTGCCTGGAGATCTTGAGGGTCTTTAGTTGGTTGCCATGTAGTTTGCAGCGCGCCTTTTCACCGCGCTTAAGAAATTGGCTGAGAATAAGTCTTTGAATTTATGAGCTTATTGGCGAGCTCTTTCACGACACAGAGACAAGAAAAATCGTGCGGTTCGGCACGGCTATCTGGGTTGCTAACGAGAGGCCTTGATACTAGTCTGATTTTATTGAAGAAATGAGGCCGGAATTTGCAATGGTTAAAAAATTAGTGTGCCCGGCAGATATGTACCTGTGCCGGCTACTTAGCTGTTAGGCGCCTTCCGTACTCATGAGCAGGAGAAAACGATGAGAATAGTA
>JAUIMF010000041.1 GCA_030433415.1 Gammaproteobacteria bacterium
AAATTCCGACCCACTGGAGATTTTCTTGTGTGTCACTGTTGATCCTCATGCTCCAGACGCTTCCCCAGACCCACGACATTATCATTGCCGTAACCCATGGCCTCGTAGAAGGCGATGACCGACGCGTTGGTCCTGCGCACCTGCAAATTGATTTTCGGGCAACCCTTTGCCTCAAGAAGGTGTTCGACGGCGCGCATCATGGCCAGACCATACCCGTTTCGCTGCCTTGAAGGTTTGACCGCCAGATAGTTGATCCAGCCCCGGTGACCGTCGTACCCGCCCATCACCGTCGCCACGATTTCCTGGTCTTCGTGGCCAACCAGAAACAGGTCAGGATCCACCCTGAGCTTTCTTTCAATGTCCCGGGCAGGATCATTCTGGGGCACGACCAGACCACACGCAGTCCACAACGCAATAACGTCGCCTTTGTCGCGAGGTTTGTAGGCCCGTATTTCCATATCTGATAAGCAAGTCCCACCGGAGGCATGCGGCGGGTTTGTCTACCCTGCCAGCTTGTCCACCATACCACTGCCCTACACGCTACAATGCCTGTCCCGTTCTACGGACCTGCAGTAATGAGCGACAACGACAACACCCACTTCGGCTACCGCGAAGTCAAAACGGACGAGAAGGCCGGCCTGGTCGCCGGCGTATTCGACTCCGTCGCCACGCGCTATGACGTGATGAACGACCTGATGTCGGCGGGCATTCACCGCATCTGGAAGCGCTTCACCATCGAACTGTCGGGCGTGCGCCGGGGTAACCGGGTGCTGGACATCGCCGGCGGTACCGGCGACCTGGCGGCGAAGTTTGCGCCGATGACGGGCGACGAAGGCGAAGTCGTACTCGCCGACATCAACGCCAACATGCTCAGCGTGGGCCGCGACCGCCTCATGGACCGAGGTGTGAGCGGCAATCTGTACTACGTGCAGGCCGACGCCCAGTACCTGCCGTTCCCCGACGACTACTTCGACTGCATCACCATCGCCTTCGGCCTGCGCAATGTCACCGACAAGGACCTGGCACTGCGTTCCATGCATCGGGTGCTCAAACCCGGTGGCCGCCTGCTGGTGCTGGAGTTCTCGAAGCCCAAGAATCCCCTGCTCAGCCGTGCGTACGACGCCTATTCCTTCGGCGTTTTGCCCAACATCGGCCGTCTGGTGGCGGGAGACAGCGACAGCTACCAGTACCTCGCCGAATCGATTCGCATGCACCCGGACCAGGACACGCTCCGCGAGATGATGGAGAACGCCGGGTTTCTGCGCTGCGACTACCACAACATGACCGGCGGCATTGTCGCCGTACACCGCGGCTTCAAGTAACGGACCATGAACGACATCCCCAACGGCTCCACGCTGGAGATGCCGGCGCTGCATACCGCCGGGCTCGCGGCGGCCGAGGCGGCGGCCAATGCCGCCCTCAGGCTGTCCCCCCACAGCGTCGAGTCGCTGCGCGCCTTGCAGGGACAGGTGCTGGCGCTGGAGTGCACTAAGCCGGCCATCACCCTGTATCTGGAGGCCGATGGCGAGGGCCAGCTCAACCTTCGCGGCGTATACGACGGTCCCGTCACCACCCGCGTGCGCGGTACCGCCGCGGACTTTGCCGAACTGGCCCGCTCCGATGACCCCGCCGCCACGCTGATCAACGGTGGCCTCGTACTCGAAGGTTCCAGCACCGCCCTGACCTCGATGCAGCGCGTGTTCAGCGAGCTGGATATCGACTGGGAGGCGCCGTTGGTGGACGGCCTGGGTGACGTGGCGGGCCATCAGCTCGCCACGATGCTGCGCGGTGCCGTGGACTGGTCCCGTCAGGCGGCGGGCAGCCTGCGCCGCCAGCTGCAGGAATTCGCTCAGGAAGAGGCACGCCTGGCACCCCCTCCCCTGGCACTGGAATCCTTCTACGGCGACGTGCAGCAACTGCGCGAGCGCAGTGATCGCCTGGGTCAACGGGTCGAAAACCTGCGCCTGCGCCTGGAGCGCCTGCGGGACCGCTGATGGTCAGACTGCGCCGCTTTGTCGAAATCAGCCGGGTCACCGGGCGCTATCGCCTGGACGACCTGCTGCCGGAGCAGGCCCGCCACCCGGTGCTCGCGACCTTGCTGCGCCTGAACCCCTGGCGGTTGAATGCCAGCGACGGTCCCCGGGGCGAGCGCCTGCGCCGCGCCCTTGAGGAGTTAGGTCCCGTATTCATCAAGTTTGGACAAATGCTCTCGACGCGCCGAGACCTGCTGCCCGAAGACATCGCCGACGAGCTGGCCAAACTCCAGGACCAGGTTCCGCCCTTTGACGCCAGTGAGGCGGTGGCGATCATCGAAGCCGCTCTGGGCGATTCCGTGGATGTGATTTTTGAACGCTTTGATCGCGAACCCCTCGCCTCGGCCTCCGTCGCCCAGGTGCACACGGCGCGCACACGCGAGGGCCGCGAGGTCGTCGCCAAAGTGATCCGCCCCGGTATCGAAGCGGTGATCCGCAAGGATCTGGCCTTGCTCGAGATGCTCGCCCGGGGACTGGAGCGCTGGTTCCGCGATGGCCGGCGCCTGCGGCCAGTAGAGGTGGTCCAGGATTACCGCCACACGATCCTCGACGAACTGGACCTGGCCCGCGAGGCCGCCAACGCATCGCAGCTGCGACGCAATTTCGCCGACGGCAGCCTGGTCTACGTGCCCGAAGTGTTCTGGGATTACACGCGCCGCGATGTGATGGTGATGGAACGCATACGGGGAATTCCCGTGACGGACCTGGACACCCTGCGTGCAAAAAACGTGGACCTGAAGGTGCTCGGCGAGCGGGGCGTAGAGATCTTCTTCACCCAGGTTTTTCGCGACAGCTTCTTTCACGCCGACATGCATCCGGGGAACATCTTTGTGGATGCCACGGACCCGGCGGACCCCCGCTATATCGCCATCGACTGCGCCATCATCGGCTCCCTGAGCGAGGACGATCAGTACTACCTGGCCCGCAATCTGCTGGCCATCTTCCGCCGCGACTACCGCGAGGTGGCCCAACTGCATGTGGAGTGTGGCTGGGTGCCGGCCCACACCCGGGTCCAGGACTTCGAAGCGGCGATGCGCGCCGTCTGCGAGCCCGTATTCGAACGCCCCATCGCCGAGATTTCCTTTGGCCAGATGCTGATTTACCTGTTCCGCACGGCGGCGCGTTTTGACATGGAGGTCCAGCCATCGCTGGTGCTGTTGCAGAAGACCCTGCTGAACATCGAAGGTCTGGGACGTCAACTGTATCCCCAGCTCAATCTCTGGGACACGGCCATGCCGTTCCTCGAAAAATGGGTCAGCGAGCGCTACTCACCCCAGACCCTGGTCAAGCGCCTGCAACACCACGCCCCGGCCTGGCTAGAGCAGTTGCCACAACTACCCGAGGTCGTGCTCGACAACCTGCAGGGACAGCGCGAGCGGCAGCAACGTCTGGAACAACAACTGGCCGTCGAGAAAGCGGCGCGCGAGAACGCCCGCCGTGACGCTCGGCGTCGCAATCTGGCCATCGCCGCCTGCCTGGCCGCCGCAGCGCTGGCCACACCGGACCTGCGCAACCTGCTGGGCGGCCTGCCCACCCTGAGCTGGATGCTGCTGGGCGCCGCCGCCGTGCTGGCCTGGCCCCGTCCACAGCCCTGAACCCAATCCCCGGCCATGTGCGATAATCACTGCTTTTGCAGGAGAACCCGGTGACTACCCCAGACTGCCTGGACGAGGTTCGCTGGAACGACGACGGTCTGGTCGCGGCGATTGCCCAGGACCACAAAACCGGACGCGTTCTCATGATGGCGTGGATGAACGCAGAGGCGCTGCGCTTAACCATTGCCGAACAGCGGGCCGTATACTGGTCGCGTTCTCGCAACGCGCTGTGGCGCAAGGGCGAAACCTCGGGGCACGTACAGCAGCTGCACAGTCTGCGCCTGGACTGTGACGGTGATGCGCTGCTTCTCGACGTCGAGCAGGTCGGCGGTATGGCCTGCCACACGGGTCGGGAGCACTGCTTTTACCGCCGTCTGGAAGACGGTGCCTGGAAGACTACAGAGCCGGTATTGAAAGATCCCGGGGCGATCTATGGCGACCAGTGAAGCACTGCTCGACGCGCTGGACGAGGTACTGGCCGAGCGGCGCAACGCCGCGGCAGACGAGTCCTACGTGGCGAGCCTGTATGCAAAGGGACTGAACAAGATTCTTGAAAAGGTGGGCGAAGAAGCGACGGAAGTCATTCTTGCCGCCAAGGATCACGATGGCCGTGGCGATGATGAGCATCGCCGCGCCCTTATCGGCGAAGTCGCAGACCTGTGGTTTCACTCCATGGTGTTACTCAGCCATCAGGGGCTGACATCGTCGGATATCATCGCGTGCCTCGAAGAGCGCTTCGGCCTGTCGGGTCACGCAGAAAAAGCCGCGCGCAACGACACCGCGGATTAGGTTACAACGCGCAGCATAAAACCTGCGCCGCAAAGGAGATCATCATGGGATTGGGTGGAATCAGCATCTGGCAGCTGCTCATTATTCTGGCCATCGTCGTCATGCTGTTTGGCACCAAGCGTCTGCGGACCCTGGGTTCGGACCTTGGCAGTGCCGTGAAGGGCTTTCGCAGCAGCATGCAGGAAGACGACAAGAAAGATGACGAGGCCGACGAGGCCCCGCAGGAATCCGTCGCCGCCGACGCGCCGCGCAAAGACGACAGCAACACCTGACGTCGCGGGAGCCCGAGCATGTTCGATATCGGCTTTGCCGAGCTGATCATTATTGGCGTGGTCGCCCTGCTGGTGATTGGTCCCGAGCGCCTGCCGGGGGCAATCCGCACCGGCAGCGCCTGGCTGAACCGTTTTCGTCGCGGTTTCAACGAGATCAAACAGGAAGTGCAGCAGGAGCTGCACAATGACGAAATCATGCGCGGTCTCAAAGAGACCCGGGATCAGCTGCGCGACGAAACCGACGCGCTGCGCAATGACCTGGGCAAGGACCTGAGCAAGGACCTGGGCAACCCCCTCAACCCCTTCGACGTTTTGGATGAAATCGACGGCGCCAAGGACAGCGGACAGGCCCGCAGCAGCGTAGAAGCGTCCGCACCGGAATCGTCCCCGGACTCCACAACCGCCGATTCCGCAGAGCCAAAAACCCCGTGACCGACGACGAGCAGGACACGCCCATGCCCCTGGTGGCGCACCTTACGGAGCTGCGCGACCGACTGCTGCGCGCGATTCTGGCTGTGCTGATCATCTTTATTGTGCTGTTCCCTTTCGCCAACGATATCTACGCGTTTGTCTCCGAGCCGCTGCGGGCACTCCTGCCCGAAGGCGCCAGCATGATCGCCACCGAAGTCGCCTCGCCGTTCCTCACACCCTTCAAGCTGACCCTGTTCACGGCGATCTTCGCCGCCATGCCCTACGTGCTGTACCAGGCCTGGGCCTTTATCGCCCCGGGCATGTACCGCAACGAGAAGCGCTTTGCCGTGCCCATTCTTGCCAGCTCCGTAGCGCTGTTCTACCTGGGTGCGGCCTTCGCCTATTTCGTGGTCTTTCCGCTGATCTTTGCGTTCTTTACCAGCGTGGCACCCGAAGGCATAGCCATCATGACCGACATCAACCGGTACCTGGACTTTGTGCTGAAGCTGTTTTTCGCCTTCGGCGTGGCCTTCGAGATTCCCATCGCCGCCCTGATCGCGATCTGGTCGGGCCTCACCACACCCGACAGTCTCGCGCGCAAACGCCCCTACATCATTGTGGGTTGCTTCGTGTTCGGCATGCTGCTCACGCCGCCAGATGTGATCTCGCAGTCCCTGCTGGCGATCCCCATGTGGCTGCTCTTTGAGGCGGGCGTCTTTGCGGGACGCCTGCTGCTGCGCCAACGGGCGCGTCAGGCCGCCGCAGATTAGAACGGGTATCCGGATTATCTGGTTGGTATGCGAGAGCGAAAGGTGGCCGACAAACTCAACCCACAACGGATTAGCTGGTTGATGGCTCGCTGAGTACGCTCACTTGCTAGAGAGCAGATACTTCACCAAACAGGCGATGCCCAGGACCAGTAGCAATAGTAGGGCAATTCCGATCACTGGCATTATCCAGCCCATCGCCCCCATCATCCCGCAATCTGGTAGTGTCGTGTTCATCGTGACAGGGCTCCCTGTGGTGTCCATGCCCAAAACCCGTGGTGCCGCCGCCCAGTGGCACCACGGTCGCGCTCATATCGTTCACCCGGCACAGCAGGACAACTGCGTCACATCCTTGGTGAAAGTCTGGGCACAGAGCTTGAGCCCTTCCACCATGGTCAGGTAGGGAAACAGCTCATTGGCGATGTCGTGTACGGTCATGCGTGCGCGTAGCGCCATCACCGCCGTCTGGATCAGCTCACCGGCTTCCCCCGCCACCGCCTGCACCCCCAGCAACCGGCCCGAGTCGCGTTCGGCCACCAGCTTGATGAAACCACCGGTGTCGAAATTCACCAGCGCACGCGGCACGTTTTCCAGGTCCAGCTCACGGGTATCGACGCTGAAGCCTTGCTCGATGGCCTCGGCTTCCGTCAGGCCGACGGTGGCCACCTGGGGGTCGGTGAAGATCACCGCCGGCATGGCGCTCAGGTCCAGGGTGGCTTCGCCCCCGGTCATGTTGACGGCAGCCCGGCTGCCCCCGGCGGCGGCGACATAGACGAACTCCGGCTGATCGGTGCAGTCACCGGCGGCATAGAGCCCCGGCACCGTGGTGTGCAGATGCTCATCGACCAGAATAGCCCCATGTGCGGTTTCCACGCCGAGGCTCGCCAGGTTCAGGGCCTCGGTATTGGGTGTCCGTCCGGTGGCCACCAGCAGTTGATCCGCCCGCAAGGTGCCGGCGTTGGTGTCGACAATGAATTCATTGTCGGTGTAGTCCACACGGCTCGCCTGGGTCTGCTTGAGGACCTCGATGCCCTCGCGGCGAAACGCCGCCTCCACCGCATCCCCTACCGCCGGGTCTTCCTGGGAGAGCAGGCGGCTGCGGGCCAGCACCGTGACCCGGCTGCCCAGCCTGGCGAAGGCCTGGGCCAGTTCCAGGGCCACCACCGAGGCGCCGATCACAATCAGCCGCTCGGGAAGAGTGTCCAGGGCCAGAGCACTGGTAGAGGTCAGGTAGGGGGTGTCGGCAAGACCCGGGATCGGCGGTACTGCCGGTCGGGCGCCAGTACCGATGAAGGCGCGGTCGAAGTGGACGACCTGCTCGCCGCCCTCGTTCAGCTTGACCATCAGGCTATGGGCATCGATAAACCGGGCCTCGCCGTGCAGGACAGTGATGGCCGGGTGGTCGCGCAGAATCCCCTCGTACTTGGCGTCACGCAGTTCCTCGACACGTCGCTGCTGCTGCTCGAGCAGCTTGGCCCGATCCACCACCGGCGCCTGGGCGCTCAGGCCTGCATCGAAGGGACTTTCCGTACGCAAGTGGGCAATATGGGCCGCGCGAATCATGATCTTCGAAGGCACACAGCCTGTATTGACACAGGTACCGCCGACGGTGCCGCGTTCGATCAGGGTGATCCGGGCGCCGCGCTCGGCGGCCTTCAGGGCCGCCGCCATGGCGGCGCCGCCGCTGCCGATCACCGCGATGTGCGGGGCGTCTTCATCACGGCCCTTGGACACCGATGCGCCTGCCGGGGAAGTGGGCCCACTGTTGGCCAGTCGAGCTTGGTAGCCAAGTCGGGTCACGGCAAACGTCAACGCCGAGGCCGGTGTCCCCGGATCAACGGCTACCGATGCCGTCCTCTGAGGATAGGATACCTCCACCGACTGCACGCCGGGCAGCTTCTCCAAGGCTTCCCTGACATGATCCGCACAGCGGTCACAGGTCATGCCGCTCACGTTGAGTTCAATCATCACGTTTCTCCGAGTCTTTATTAGTAAAGCCGGCATCCTGCTTCCGCTTGTGGTATCGCGCGTAGAGAGGTAAGCCGATGACGATGGCCAGGACGGCAAACAGCAGGTAATCGAGATAGCCTGCCAACGCGGCCAGGCCCGCCGTACCGAATAGCACCAGGGCGATTAGCCCGGCGCAACACAGCACCATCAACCCGGTGCCAAGCACGACGCTTATAAATTTCTGCGAATCTTTCACGCTTATTCCTTCACCGTGACGGACAAGCTCGTAAACAACTCACCCGATGACCGCGATGTGCAGCTGCTTGATGTCACTCAGGGGGCGTATTCCTTGATTTGATAGAGCCGTTGTCACAACAGGCGTCGAACTGCTTCTTACGCCAAATCGCATAAATGGTCAGGCCGATGAAGAAGGCCAGGGCCGGCAATAACACAACGTCGAGATAGCCCGTCAGCGCCGCCAGGCCCACCGTGCCAAGCAGGATCACCAGGATCGGCGTAAAGCAGCACAATGCCACCAGGACGGTGCCGATCACGCTCACGCGCAGCAGGGTCTTGGGATTCTTCATGATCACTCTCGATCCGCTTGCGAGGATGTCGGGGTTGATGGATACCCAGCGTTGGTGGTGGCCTCGGTCAATGCCTCCACCGACGTTCGGGCGTCGTCAAAGGTGACCACGGCCTCGAGATCCGCGTAGCTCACGTCGACTTGCGAGACGCCGTCCACCTTGTTGAGGGCGGCCTTGACGGTGATCGGGCAGGCGGCACAGGTCATGCCCGGCACCGACAGCTTCACGGTCTGCAAGGCCGCTAAGGCGGGCGTGCTGAGCAGGGCGAGTAGCGCGATGAAGGCGAAACGAGCTTTCATGGTAGATCTCCTTTTAATAGAACAAGGGCAAGACGTAGGGGAATACCAGGGCGATTAGCACCAGCAGCGATACGAGCCAGAAGATCGCCTTGTAGCCCGTCCTGACCCGTGGCACGGCACACACCTCTCCCGGCTGGCACTTTTCCACTGGCCGAAAGACGCGACGCCAGGCGAAGAACATCGCCACCAGCGCGACGCCGATAAAGAGCGGGCGATAGGGCTCCAGCGACGCCAGATTGCTGATCCAGGCGCCGGAAACGCCCAGCGTGATCAGAACCAGCGGGCCGAGGCAACACGCCGAGGCCAGGAGGGCCGCGACTCCTCCGGCGGCCAGGGGCCCTCGCCCCGTTTTAGGTGTCCGCATTGACGATTCTCCTTTCGGGATGGGGGGAGCTACGATAAGGTTACTTCCGTAGCTTGGTACGGAGTCAAGCATCATGAAGAGACATGCAGATAAAGTGGCGGACACCATGACCATTGGCGGCCTGGCCAAGGCGGCCGGCGTCAATGTCGAGACAATCCGCTATTACCAGCGACGAGGGCTATTATCGGAGCCCGAACGACCTCCCGGAGGTATTCGACGCTATAGTGCCGCCGATATCGACAGGTTGACGTTCGTGAAAACGGCGCAGCAGCTGGGCTTTAGTCTGGATGAGATCAGTGACCTACTTCGGCTGGAAGATGGCGCCCACTGTCAAGAAGCCAGTGCTCTCGCAGAGCACAAGTTAGGGGACGTTCGCGAGAAGATCGACAGGCTTGAAAGAATTGAGAAGGTGCTGAGCGAAATGGTCGACCGATGCCATGCACAACAAGGCAATATCACTTGCCCGCTAATTGCGTCATTGCATGAAGGGCTCAGAGAAGCAGAAGACCCAAGGGAGTAAATCACCTTCAGTTCGTAGAAAACAACGCGGTCAAAGAGTCGCAATCATCTATGGACCATGTCGACAAGGAAAGTTTGCATGACCAGCTTGCCTGACAACATCCTGCACCTTCCCGAGTACCACGTCCTAGCCACCAAGATGGAAGAGCATGATCTCCACTACCAGGTCGAAGCTCCTGAGCCTCTAGCTTGCGAGGAATGCGGCGTTGAGAGTGAGTTTGTCAGGTTCGGCAAGCGCGATGTGGCCTATCGCGACCTACCCATCCACGGAAGGCGGGTCACCCTCTGGGTGGTCCGTCGCCGCTACACCTGCCGGGCGTGTGGAAGGACGTTCCGGCCAGCTCTTCCGGAAATGGTAGACGATCACCGCATGACGCGGAGGCTTTACAACCACGTCGAGAAGGAAGCCTTCAATCACCCCTACGCCTACGTGGCTGATACCACGGGCCTCGACGAGAAGACTGTCCGCGAGATATTCAAGAAGAAGGCTGAGTTCCTGGCAGCCTGGCATCGCTTCGAGACACCCCGCTGCCTGGGGATCGACGAGCTGTACCTGAACCGCCGCTACCGCTGCATCCTGACCAACCTGGAGGAGCGTACCCTACTGGACCTGCTGCCCGGTCGCCAGCAGGACGCGGTGACGAGGCGCCTCATGAGCATGACCGAGCGCCACCAGGTCGAGATCGTCAGCATGGATATGTGGAAACCCTACCGCCGTGCTGTCCAGGCGGTGCTGCCGCAGGCTCGCATTGTGGTCGATAAGTTCCACGTCGTGCGAATGGCCAACGAGGCCTTGGAAAAGGTCCGCAAGGGGCTCAGGAAAAAGCTGACGTCCAACCAGCGCCGAACCCTCAAGGGTGACCGGAAGATCCTGCTGAAGCGCGCTCACGATGTCTCAGATCGCGAACGGCTCATCATGGAGACCTGGACAGGGGCATTCCCCCAGCTCTTGGCGGCCTACGAGCACAAGGAGCGGTTCTTCCACATCTGGGACGCCACAACCCGGCGTGACGCCGAGAAGGCGCTGACTGCCTGGATTGACGACATCCCACAGGGGCAAAAGGAGGTCTGGAAAGATCTCGTCAGTGCTATCAGTGGCTGGCATGAGGAGATGCTGACCTACTTCGAGACCGACATCCCGATCACCAACGCCTTCACGGAGTCAATCAACCGGCTGGCCAAGGATAAGAACCGCGATGGCCGTGGCTACTCATTCGAGGTGATGCGGGCCCGGATGCTCTACACCACCAAGCACAAGAAGAAGGTGCCGCAGACCAAGGAATCCCCCTTCCTGGGCAAGGCCACCATGACCTACAGCATGGGTCTTCCCGAGCCTGAGAAAAACTACGGCGTCGATCTATCAACCTTCTGGAAGAGTTAAGGGTTCGAAGGAGCAAGGGGCTCCATCTACCACTTAATCCGGATACCCATTAGAACTTGAGGCGCCGCCCGGGAGCGCTACACTGGCGTTTTCACTCCGGAAGCATCGCCATGCGCTCCATCGTTCGCACGCTCGCGCCGCTGCTGTACCTGTTGCTGCTGGTATCGCCGCAGTCCTGGCCCCAGCAGGCGGGTAACACCGAGGCATCGGCCGAGCAGGCCGAAGACGTCATCGAGACCCGCGATGCCGCCGCTGAAAGTGCCAATATGCGCGAGCTGCTGGCGGCCGAGAAAAAAACCGATGAAGTCATCCGCGAGAAAGCCGAGGAACTCAGGGCGAATGCCGACCTGCCGCGTACCCCGCTTCAGCTCATGGTCGCCATGGCCGACGCGGCGGACCGGGAGGATTACGCCCGGGCAACGTCCTACCTGGATCTGCGCTACCTGCCCGAGGGCATGGAGGACTGGCCGCCCGAGGATCTGCTCGACGCCCTGCGTGTGGTGTGGGCGCAGCAGAATCTCATCGACATCACCCAGCTGAGCGACGAGCCCGAGGGCAAGACCAACGACAACCTGCCCAGCTATCGCGACCTGCTGGGCATGATCGTCAAGGATGACGGCGAAGAAGTTCCCATCTACCTGCAGCGCATTCCCGATGGCCAGGGGGGCAAGGTCTGGAAAATCTCCAATGCCTCGGTCGCCAGGATTCCCGAGCTGTGGGATGACCTGGGCTACGGTCCCGTCGCCGTCTGGCTGCAGCGTCACCTGCCCGCCTACCGATTTGCAGGGCTCTACAGCTGGCAGATCATTGCGGGCATCGTGTTTCTGGTTCTGTCCTGGCCCCTCGCCTCGCTGGTAAGCCTTGCGCTGATGCGCGTGGTGCTGTTGGTACCCAACGGCTTCCCGCAGGGCATCGAGAACTTCTTTCGCGGCCCCCTGCGCCTGTTCCTGTTTCTGCTGATCTTCCGGCTGTTGATGGACCAGCTCGCCCTCACGCTGGCGGCACGGGTCTATCTCAATTCTTCCGGTGTGGATTACATCGCCTTCTCGATCCTGCTGATGGGCTTTATCTCGCTGGTGCGCGACTACAACATCCGGCGCCTGGAGCGCGCCGGCAATCGTCAGTACGTGGCGCTGCTCAAACCCTTCACCACGATACTGAAATTCATCGCCCTGACCATCATTGCGCTGGTGTGGGCCGATCGCGCCGGCTACAACATGTCGACGATCATCGCGGGCCTGGGCGTTGGCTCCCTCGCCGTGGCCCTGGCCGCGCAGAAAACCCTTGAGAATGTCATTGGCGCCATCACGCTCTACTCCGCCCGGCCGGTTAATCCGGGCGATCTCTGCCGCTTCGGCAATGTGGTGGGTGTGGTCGAAGAGATCGGCCTGCGCTCCACCCTGATCCGCACCCTCAATCGCACCATGCTCGCGGTACCCAATTCGGTCTTTTCGTCCGTCGAAGTCGAGAACTTTGCGCACCGGGACCGCATCCGCTTCTACCGTCATATCGAATTGCAGATGAGCACCGCCGACCAGCTGCGGGTAATCCTCGGTCGCCTGCGCGAGCTGTTTCTATCCCACCAGGACGTATTGCAGGACACAGTGAGCATACGACTCGAAAAGATCGCTGCCGCTACCGCGGTCATCCGCATCGATGCCGGTGTGAACACCACGGACTACCAGCGTTTTCTGGCCGTCGCCGAAGACCTGAACCTGCGCATGATCGAACTGGTGCACGAAGCCGGCGCCATCTTCAGCGGACCGGGACAGGTGCTCCAGATAAGGGATTTCTACCAGGCCTCGGATGAGACCATCGCTGCAGTGCACGAACAGCTGCAGAGCTGGGAGAACACCGACGCCCTGCCGTTCCCCGATTACACCGCGGGAGAAAAACGCGACATGCATGGCAACATTACACTTCCGCCGCGTAGCGACAGCTAAGCCCATGAGTTCCAGCAAACGCCCGTTGCGCGCCCTCGCCGCGCAGCTCGCGCCCTACCGCTGGCGTCTGGCGGGAGCGGCGACGGCACTGGTGTTCACGGCCGCCGCGACCCTGACCCTGGGCAAGGGCCTGCAAATACTGATCGACCAAGGCTTTGGCAGCGACGACCCCGCCGCCCTTGGCAACGCGGTGCGCGTGGTGATGCTCATTACCGCGGCGATCGCCATCGGCACCTTTTTTCGCTTCTACCTGGTGTCCTGGCTCGGTGAGCGCGTGAGCGCCGATCTGCGCAGCGCGGTATTTCGCAACATCGTGCGCCTGCACCCGGGGTATTTCGAAGACAACCGCTCCGGTGAAATCATGTCGCGCCTGACCGCCGACACCACGGTGCTGCAGACCATCATCGGCTCGTCCATGAGCATGGCCCTGCGCAGCTCCCTCACGCTCACCGGTGCCATCATCATGATGCTGGTCACCAATACCAAGCTCACGCTGATTATCGTGGGCACCGTGCCCCTGGTGCTGCTGCCAGTGATGATCTTCGGCCGCCGCGTGCGCAAGCTCTCAACCAGCAGCCAGGACAGCGTCGCCAGCGTGGGCTCCTACGCCGGTGAGATCATCCAGAACATTCGTACGGTGCAGGGCTTCAACCGGGAGGACGGTGAAACTCGCGCCTTCAACGACGAAGTCGAAAAGGCCTTTGCCATTGCCCGCTCCCGCATACGCCAGCGCGCCCTGCTAATCGCCGGCGCCATTCTCATGCTCTTCGGCGGTCTGGTTGCGATGATGTACTCCGGGGGGCGCGATGTGATCAGCGGCGCCATGAGCGGTGGTGAGCTCGCGGCCTTCATGTTCTATGCCGTGATGGTGGGCTCGGGGTTTGCGACGCTGTCAGAGGTCTGGGGCGACCTGCAGCGCGCCGCCGGCGCCACGGAACGCCTTTTGGAACTGGTGCATGCCCCCAGCGCCATCATCGATGGGTCAGGGCAACCGACGCTCTCCGCCAATCCCGCGATGCACCTGCAGGGCGTGCGCTTTGCCTATCCGTCGCGGCCCGACACACCGGCGCTCGATGGCGTGGATCTGCAGGTTGAGCCCGGGCGCAGCCTTGCCCTGGTGGGGCCTTCGGGCGCGGGCAAATCGACGATTTTCGAATTACTGCAGCGCTTTTACGACCCCCAGCAGGGCCATATCCTGCTTGACGGTGTGGACCTGCGCGACATGACCCTGGCGGAACTGCGCCGGCACATTGCCATCGTGCCCCAGCAACCAACCTTGTTCAGTAACGATGTGCGCTACAACATTGCCTACGGACGCCCCGACGCGAGTCAGCAGGACATCGAGGCCGCCGCGCGGCGGGCCCACGCCCACGACTTTATCAGCGCCCTGCCCGACGGCTACGACAGCTACCTCGGGGAACAAGGCGTGCGCCTGTCTGGCGGTCAGCGCCAGCGCATCGCCCTGGCCCGGGCCATGCTTATGGACCCGCGGATTCTGCTGTTGGATGAGGCCACCAGCGCCCTGGACGCCGAGAGCGAGTTTCAGGTCCAGCAGGCGATCACAGAACTCATGCACGAGCGCACGACGGTGATCATCGCCCACCGCCTGGCAACAATTCGCGATGCCGATTGCATTGCGGTCATGGACGAGGGGCGCGTGGTTGCCACGGGCACCCACGACGAGTTGCTGGCAACCAACGCCCTCTATGCGCGGCTGGCGCGCTTGCAGTTCCGCGACGAGGCGGCCTGAGTCAGCGCCGTCCTGCTGGGCTTGTATACCACTAAGTCGTGCTGCTCTCGCGCAACAACGCGCCAAATTCCTCGGCGTCCACCGACGCACTCCAGAAGTAACCCTGGCCGTAATCGCAGCCCTGGGTGCGCAGATAGTGGGACTGCTCTTCACGCTCCACGCCCTCGGCGACCACGGTCATTCCCAGGCCGTGACCCATGGCAATGGCCGCGTTCACCAGTTCCAGATCCCTGCCCGTGCGCTCCATCTCGCTGACAAAACTCTTGTCGATCTTGATGGAATCGAAGGGATAGGTACGCAGGTAGCTCAGGGATGAATAGCCGGTGCCGAAATCGTCCATGGCCAGGCTGATGCCCAGAGCCTTGAGCTGCGCCAGCGTGCGATCGAGGTGCTCGTTGTCATCCATGAGCAGACCTTCGGTAATTTCGAGCTCTAACGACTGGGCTGGAAACCCGTGGCGCTGTAACACCTGCTGAATCTTTGCTTCGAGGGCGAGATCACGAAACTGCCGCGGCGAAATGTTGATGGCCATCGTGAACGCCCGGCCCACGCTCGCCGCCCACGCCGCGCCATCACGAATTGCCTGGTCCAGTACGAAATCACCCAGCCTGAGAATCTGGTCCGTGCGCTCAGCGATGGGAATGAACTCCGACGGTTCGACGTTGCCCAGCGTTGGACTGTGCCAGCGTGGTAACGCCTCGGCGCCCTCGATAAGGCCCGTCTGCAGATTGACCTTGGGTTGGTAGTGCACCGCCAGCTCTTCGCGCTCCAGGGCGCCGTGAAGCTGCTCCTCAATCGCCAGGCGCCGCTCCGCCCCGCGATTAAGCGTGTCCTTGTAGACCATGCTCACATTTTTACCGCGCAGCTTGGCGTGGTGCATGGCCGAATCGGCCTTTCTCAGCAGTTCCGCTGAATGCTCATCATCTGCAGGGAACATCGCGAGGCCAGCACTCAGGGTAACGAGCAGGTCGCGCCCGTGCACCGAAAATGGGTCACGAAAAACTTCCAGGACACCATCGACGGTCTGGACCGCACTATCCAGGCCCCGCACACCGTCAAGCAGCAGCATGAATTCATCGGCGCCCAGGCGAGCCACCGTGTCGCTGTCGCGCACGGCGGCGGTCAGGCGCCGCGCTGTCTCGCGCAGCACCGCATCACCGACACTGTGGCCGCGGTTGTCATTGATCTTGGCGAAGTCATCGAGATCCAGAATCACCACCGCCATCTGGCGTCGCTGGTAGCGCGGCTCCGACACACGCTGCTCCAACACCTCCAGCGCCGCGACCCGGTTCGGCAGGCCCGTCAGCGCATCCAGCGACGCATCGCGCGCTGCTCGGTTGCGGGTTTCACGCAGCTCGCGCTCCGAATCCATGCGCTCCGTCACGTCGCGGACCAGCACAATGTAGTGTTTCAGGATCGTTGCGGTCTGCTTTCGCGAAATCGAGAGTTCGTACCAGCGAACGCCCACCGACCGGGGCACGTTCAATTGACGCGATACCGTGGCATTGGTTTCATCTGCCTCGGCAAACGCATCCTGCAGCACGGCAACGACATGGGTTGGCACGACGCTGCCAATGGATTTGCCTGTCAGCTCCACACCCGCGGGAATCAGGCTGGAATGCTGACGACCTGCCCAGACGTTGACAAAGCGACCCTGCTCATCGAGCTCGAACATGGGATCGGGAATGGCGCTGAGCACCGAGAGCAGGTCCCGGTTCAGGTCATCGATGATCTGGCGACTGCGCCGCTTGTCGAACAGGCTGCCCACCTGACCGGCAAACAACGCAAAGGACTCTGCCACCTCAGCGCTCCGGCGTCGGTAAAACTCGCTGCCCGTGGGAGAGTTACCCGCCAAAATCAGTGCGATGGGCTTGTCCCGCAGATCCCGACAGATCGCGACGCTCGCCTGGGCAACGGGCAACTGCGCGTTGATAAACGCCAGGTCCTCACCCTCGAGAGACTCCATGGCCGAGCTACCAACGAAGCGCTCAAGCAGGTAGCGACCGATATACGTCAGGCTCATGGGTTTTGGTTCGCAGCCCAGAACACCCGGCACGCCCGTGGGCTGGCCGTCACTGTCCAGGCGCCAGCAGATGCCGAACTCAAACTCGAAAACGTCGACCAGGGATTCGGCGACGAAACGCGATAGATCGCTCTGGGACGCAATAGCAAGGGCACGACGATAGAACGCATGCATGCGCTGTAGCTGCTCTACTTCACGGTCCAGCTTGTGGCGCGCATCGATCAGGCGCTGCTGCAAGACCGGATACTGCAGGACTTTGCCGCGCTCCTTCATGCCGCCGCTCCGACCGGGTCGGTGCGGCGGTAAATCGCCGCCAGCGCGGTGGAGTAATTGTGGAAAGCATTGGCTCCATGCAGGCGGGCGTATTCGCCAAAGCCGTACATGCCCAGCCACGGTGGCGGCCCGCTTTCATCGCTGAAGGGGTACTGCATGCGCTGTACCAGCTCTTCCTTGATAACCCGATCAAACAGCAGGCGCCCGCGGGCAAGACAGTCCGCCTGAAATACCGCCACGGGAAGCCGGCCTGAGGCTTCGCCGTTCATGGTCTCGATGAGGCGTTCGAGATCATCAAAGATACGAGCCTCGTCACGCTCGGTCAGCCACACCTGCATGCCCTCGCGAGGCAGGGTGGCATACACCAGGGCACCATCGTCATCGACATGGGTAATGGCACGCAGAATATGAGCGTTGCCGTAATCCGCAGCCTCTTCTGGTGAGAGCGCTTCGGCCAGGGCGCCGATGGGAATCGAGTCAGCCAGTACGGCGTCTGCATCAAGCCCTAAATGCTCGAGGTAAGCCGGCCAGGCTGGCTCGCCATCCAGTTCGACTATGCGATTGCCCCGCACCGCCGTTACCGTGAGAGGCTCGCCCGTCGCGACGAATCCGTGGGTTGCCTGGGTCACCACCTCCAGCGTCGGATCGCAAAACCCGATAGCGATGGCGCCGTGCTCGAATACCTGGCCATCCAGCGCCTGGTGCGACGTGATGCCACGCATGTTGTCTGACGTGGTTGCGCCGAATACCGTAACCCATGACCCGAGCTCGTCTTCGATCCCCGCAATAACCTCGTCATTGGCTATATCCACACCAGACGCCAGCAGGTAAACCATGGTGATGTCGTCGCGCTGCCCTCGCAGCTGTGCGGCCAGTTCCCGGGCACGGGCGCGAGCGTTCTCACCGTGAATGTCACTGACATAACTTACGACAAAGTCATCGCCCCGTACTGCCATCATCCCGACATCCTTCATGGACTCGCTGACGCCCTCGCGACCCACAACGCCGGCGCAGGAGCCAGCAACGACGCGGGCATTGGGTAATTGCTGGCGCACACCGGCGCACAGGTGGTGAAGATCGTGTCCGATGGACGCGTTGATGATGATGAGCTCGGCACGGGGATCAGGCCCCAGCGCCCCCTCCAGGCACTCCAGGACGGCGCGCTCCGGATTCACGATACGACCGCTTGCGGAGAAGAACTCCAGCATTCGACCTACCCGTAAATGAGGTTTTTGGCCACTTAGTATAGGAAAATACAGACCTAAAGGGAGAAAAACTTTGTCAGAACACTCTGACAAGGGCCTGTTGCTAAGGCTTAGATGTGATCTACATCACATTTTTTGGGCGTACTCTGGCGAAATTCACCGCGCTGGTGCGAGAGCGCTCAGGGACGGTCCGCTCGCTTGAGCAATCGCAGGCGATCGCGCCGTTCCCGGTCGACCCGTACCAGATCCACGCTTGCATCGCGATAGATGTTTCGTAGCTCTTCGGCCCATTCCAGGGTGAGGCGCGCGTTGTTGGCGGCGCACAGAAACGGCGATCGCAGCGGCGAATCCAGCGTGATGTAGACAGTCTCACGCAGGCTGGTCATCAGCTGGTCCCGCGTAACCGTGCGACTGCTCTGCAGTGCCATGCTCAGCACTTCGTAGGCTTCGAACATGGACTCCATGCTCACCCACTCCGCTACGGCCTGCCGCTCTACGCCCCGGCGCAGGCTGCGACGGAGTTTGCGCGCCATGTTGCGAAATTCACGCTGTACCCGACGGCCGAACACCGGATCACCCACGGGTTGCAGCTGGTCATCGGCCACCAGCTCGCGCCAGTCCGCCCGCGTCAGCACGGCGTCGATGGCGGGAAACACCTGCTGCTCTTCCATACTCATGTGCTTGTAATGATGCTGCACGTAGGCCCGGCCCTGCTCCACCAGGGTCGTGCCATTGGCCTCGCCGGCACGCCAGTCCTCGATAACCTGCAGCAGTGCTTTGCCCTCACGGGCAATGGCGTCGTGATCGTTTTGCAGCTGCCGCCGGTCCTCGGCGAGTCCACGGTCCACGTCAGCGGCATAGGCGTAGATCAGGTCTTCCCGCGGATGGTGGAACCGATCGGGCCACGTGACCATGTAGTCCATGATCTCGTAGATCACGTGGGTATTGACGAGCTCGCTGCGCTCGATGGCATTGAGATGATCCGACAGCAATGCCAGCACGGTGGCAATGTGACGATGCTCCTCACGCAGGGACGCCAGCATCGGCGCCTCGGGAACGTCGGCTTCGTGCTGCTCGGCATAGGTCTGCAGATCCATGGCCGGAACTCGCTTACCAGCGTCGCGACGTCGAGACGCTTTTGATGCCGTGGCCGCAGAAGCGGAGGAGGAAGACTGGGCTTGTGCCATAGAAGGCCGACTCACGCATTTACAACAAGAAGTCTAGCCTAGCGGTGGGAAGGCCGCCCCACAAGCATCACCGACCGGCGATACCTGAGGAGCGGTGGAGCGGGGCGAACCCCGCCGATCAGCCGAACTCGCGGATCAGGCCGCCGATGGACTCTTTCGCGTCACCGAACAGCATGCGCGTGTTCTCTTTGTAGAACAGCGGGTTTTCGATACCGGCGAAGCCCGAGGCCATGGAACGCTTGAGTACGAAAACCGTGCGCGCCATGTCCACATTGATTACCGGCATGCCATAAATCGGGCTGCCTTCGCTCTCGCGAGCCGCGGGGTTCACCACGTCGTTGGCACCGATCACGATGGCCACGTCGACGGTTTCCATGCGCGGGTTGATGTCGTCCATCTCCAGCAGCTGGTCATAGGGCACATCGGCTTCCGCCAACAGCACATTCATGTGACCGGGCATACGACCGGCAACAGGGTGGATACCGAAATTCACCTCGGCACCGTTCTTTTCGAGCAGCTCCATGAGCTCCTTCACCACGTGCTGGGCCTGGGCAACGGCCATGCCGTAACCGGGAATTACCGCAACGCTGGATGCAGCTTCGAGCACGTAGTAAGCATCTTCGACGGAGATCGGCTTGATTTCGCCCTCAACTTCCGTCTCATCGGCACTCACAGAAGCGAAGCCCGAGAACAGTACGTGAGACAGAGAGCGGTTCATCGCCTTGCACATGATCTGCGTGAGGATGATGCCTGACGCACCCACCAGGGAGCCCGCCACGATCAGGATGTTGTTGTTGATGGCGAAACCTGCCGCACAGGCCGCCAGACCTGAGTAGGAGTTCAGCAGCGAGATCACCACCGGCATGTCAGCACCACCGATAGGGATAACCGCCATGATGCCGAACAGCAGGGACAGGGCGATCATCACGATCAGCCAGACGGGGGCATCGGGATTCATGCAGAACATGACGCCCGAGACCACGACGGCCACCACGATCAGGCCGTTCACCACCTGCTGGCCACCGAACTGCACGGCGCCGCTGGAGATGGTCTCGCTGAGCTTGCCCCAGGCCACGAGGGACCCGGTGAAGGTCACACCACCGATCAGAATCGACAGGACGATGGTCACCAGAGTAAACACGCTGGCATCGCCGCTGATGGCCGCTACGCCCACCAGCAGGCTGGCCATACCGCCGAAGCCGTTGAACAGCGCCACCATTTCGGGCATGGAGGTCATCTGCACCATACGTGCTGCCGCGGCACCGATAAGGCCACCCACGACCATGCCACCCAGAATAAAGGTGTAGTCCACGATGCCCTGATCGAGCAGCGCGGCAACGATGGCCACGAGCATACCGACGGCAGAGAGCATGTTGCCGCGGCGCGCCGTCGCGGCAGAGCCAAGACCTTTCAGGCCGAAGATAAACAGCGCCGCCGAGACGACGTACGCCAATTGAATACCCAGAGCTGTACCTTCCATGATCAGCCCTCCTTCTTCTTGAACATGGCGAGCATGCGGTCGGTCACCATGTAACCGCCCACCACGTTGATCGAGGCCAGCGCCACGGCGCCCGCGCCCAGCCAGTTGGCCAGATCCTTCTGCCCCGTACCCGCCAGGGCAACGGCGCCGACCACGGTGATACCCGAAATAGCGTTGGCACCCGACATCAGCGGCGTATGCAGCGTTGCCGGCACCTTGTTGATGAGCTCAAAGCCGAGAAATATCGACAGCATGAGAATAAAAGTCAGGAATACGGCGTCCATGATCAGGCGGCCCCCTCGAGTATGTTCTTGATCGTCTCGTTGACCACAGCCCCGTCATGGGTGATCACGCAGCCAGGCAGAATGTCGTTCTCAAGATCGAGAACGAACGCGCCGGTGTCTTTGTCCCAGGTGTCTTCCACCAGATTGAACAGGTTGTTGGCGTACATGACCGAGGCGTCGCGGGCCACGTTGTTGGGCAGATTGCCCAGACCGACCACGGTCACGCCGTTGATGTCGACCACTTCATTAGGTACGGAGCCCTCGACGTTGCCGCCGGTCTCTGCCGCCATGTCCACAACCACCGAACCAGGCTGCATGGACTCAACCACCGCGCGGGAAACCAGCACCGGGGGCTTGCGGCCAAACAGCTGCGCCGTGGTGATCACCACGTCGGACTCGGCAATCACGGCTGCCTGGGCGTCCTGCTGCTTCTGCACCTGCTCAGGGGTCAGTTCCTTGGCGTAACCGTCCTTGGTCTGGCCCGTTTCACCCAGGTCGATCTCGAGGAAGGTGGCGCCCAGGGACTGGACCTGCTCCGCCACCACGGGACGCGTGTCAAAGGCCGTAACCTTCGCGCCGAGGCGCTTGGCGGTCGCAATGGCCTGCAGACCCGCTACGCCGGCACCGATGACAAAGACCTTGGCGGGCTTGAGCGTACCTGCGGGGGTCATCATCATGGGGAAGATGCGCGGCAGGTGCGCCGCCGCCAGAATCACCATGACGTAGCCCGCCAGGTTGGCCTGGGAGCTCAGGGCATCCATTTTCTGCGAGCGCGTTGAGCGGGGAATCATCTCCATGGAGATAGACGTGACTCCGGCCTCGGCGAAGGCGCGCACCAGATCGTGCTCATTGAAGGGGTCGAGATAGCTGATATGGATGCAGCCGCGTTTCATCTGGGGGATTTCTTCCAGATCGGGCTTGCGCAAGCGCAGCAGCATGTCTGAGGAGCCGAGCAATGCCGCCCGGTCCGTTACGATTTCGGCGCCCACCTCGGTGTACGCACTGTCTTCATAGCCACTACCTAGACCCATACCGCTTTCGATATGGATCGTTGCGCCGAGCCGGATCAGTTTTTTCGCCGTATCCGGCGTCATGGGCACGCGGTTCTCGCCCGGGAAGAGCTCCTTGGGAACGCCTAACTGCATAGCTTTCTCGCCTGTCGTGTCTTGTACTTGTGTTGTACTTGTACCGTCATGGTGGGGGGTGTTTCGGCGGCTGACCGGCGTAACTACACCGCGCGCCATCGACCCGCCCCTATTCGGGGGCGCAGACTTTAGCACAGGGGCCGGGGCCTTAGGAATTCGTTTTGCAATCCCCCCGTAGCGGTAGCTGCTCAGCCTACAGGCCCGCAGTCCGACGCAAGAGTGGGGTTCAGCCGGTCTGCAGACGCAGGAAGGGGTTCATCCAGCGATACTTCCAGCTGGTGAAACGCAGGGGAGCATCCACCACCGCCAGGCAGATGCAGTCTTCATCCGCAAAGGCCCGCGGGGCGTGAATGTCTTCAGGACTGCGGTGAATAAAATCACCCGCGCGGTAGCTGCCGCGGTCATCTTCAAACCCGCCCTGCAGCACCAGCGTCATCTCAGAGCCGCGATGGTCATGGGCGGGAATCTCGCCACCGGCACGTATGTGCAACAGCGAGAACTCAAACTGGGGGTCGCCGGTCTTGATCTGCGTCGTACGCAGGGCACGGGTGATGTTCTTCCAACTCAGGTCAGAAAAATCGCCGGCCATGAGCCGGCTCAACAGGGCCGGGGTCGCATCCTGACTCGAAAGCGGCGTGCGCTGGTAGCTGAGCGGAGGGGTATCATCGAGACGCTCAAGCACCTTATTGAGCAGGGCATCGCCCACGACCTCAGGATCCTGTGCCGTAAACAGCGAAGCGCCCACGGCTTGCAGCTGACTCACCGTGCGTCGGCAGCGCTCGCAGTAATTGAGGTGAACGGACACGCAGGCCGCCTGCGCCAGCGACAGGGTGCCCGCCGCATATTCCGTGAGAATGTCCAGTTCCGGGTGGTGCCTGATCATAGTTGTTGCCTGTTCTACCCTGCCGGCGGCTTCCCTGCCGGTCTTCATGATTGTGAAAGCCCAGCTTCGAGACTGTGCTCGAACTGAACCTGCAATTTCTGCATGGCGAGACGCACCCGGGACTTCACCGTACCAAGCGGCAGGTCCAACTCGGCGGCGGCCTCGGCGTGGGATCGGCCTTCCATGTAGACCTTGGCCAGAATCTGCTTCTGGTCTGCGGGCAGGTCGCCCATCATCGCGCGAATCTTTTCTGCGCTGCGGCGGCTTTGCAGCTGCATGAACGGTTCCTCGCTGTCCTGCTCGGGACTGAAGTCCTCGGCGGCCAGCGGCGTATCGAACTTCTGCAGTCGCCGGTACATATCGGTACGGCAATTGCGGGCGATGGTGTAAACCCAGGTGCTTGCCGCTGCCTTTTCAGGGTTGAACGCCTTTGCCTTCTGCCAAATTTTGAGCATCACCTCCTGCACGAGTTCATCGGCATGCGTCGCCGAGAGCGTCGAGCCAGTCAGGGCAAACGCCTTGATCAGCGGTGCAAAATGACGAAACAGGCGCGTAAAGGCTGCTCGATCCTGCTTTTCGCCAATGAGCACAAGACACTCGCTCCACTCATCCGTACGGCGCCCCGTCGGTGCGCTCCAGGCCGGACTTTTGCGAGGTTTCGCCGCGCCCTCGTGAGTGCCTTCGTGATTGTCTTCGTGACTGTCTTGATGACGATCGTCGTGCGAGTCGTTCACGTCAGGTGGTTCCCCCTGTTCAATGCGTTAAATACGCCGCCGCAGCCCGGATGGATCATCCACGGACGACAAGGGCGAGGAAGGCCCGCCGCTTCGCACCGCGGCGGCCCCACTGGTTGTATGGACTTTACACCCCTTTGGATGATCCACCGCGTTCTGCCCCCCGTAAATCAGGACATAGATGCGACAGAATAGAGGAAGATCCCACTGTCGCGGAGTCAGCAGTTGCGGTATTAGGGACGGGTCATCAATGCAAATCGCCGTTATCGGGTCGGGAATTTCAGGGTTAGCGTGTGCTCACTATCTGAGCGCGGAACATACCGTTTCGGTCTTCGAAAGCGGCCCTAGACTCGGCGGCCACACTGCGACGGTGGATGTGGAGCTGGGAACGCGCCGCTACGCCATCGACACGGGCTTTATTGTCTTCAACGACTGGACCTACCCCAACTTCATCGCCCTGATGGACGAGCTGGGCGTGAGCAGCCGACCCACCACCATGGGTTTCAGTGTGCGTGATCAGATCAATGGGCTGGAGTATGCAGGCGGTAGTCTCGACGCGCTGTTCGCCCAACGACGCAATCTGGTTTCGCCGCGCTTTCTGTCCATGGTGCGTGACATTCTGCGGTTCAACCGTGAATCCGTCGCCGATCTCGACGCGGGTCGCCTCACCGATGACGAGACCCTGGGCAGCTATCTCGAGAGGAACGGGTACAGCCAAGGCTTCCGTCGCGACTACCTCATCGCCATGGGCTCAGCCATCTGGTCTTCTGACTGCGCGAGCATGCTCGATTTTCCCGCCCAGTTCTTTCTGCGCTTCTTTCGCAACCACGGCCTGCTTTCTATACGCAACCGACCGCAGTGGCGCGTGATCGAGGGTGGATCGCGGGAATACATCGCCCCGCTATGCCGCCGTTTTGAGGAACGTATTCACACCAACTGCGCCGTCAAAGAAGTACGCCGCGATGCCGCCGGCGTGACCCTGGTGTTGCCCGATGGCCAGGAGCGACGCTTTGACCAGGTGGTTATCGCCACGCATTCGGATCAGGCCCTGGCCCTGCTCGGGGACCCGTCTGCACAGGAGAGGGCAATTCTCGGCGCGCTGCCCTACCAGGCCAACGATGTGGTGCTGCACACCGATACGCGCCTGCTGCCTCGCAACCGCAAGACCTGGTCGAGCTGGAATTATCGATTGGGCGTGGATGAGTCGCGCGCTGTGCTGACCTACAACATGAACATTCTGCAGGGAATCAACGCACCTGAAACCTTCTGCGTGACCCTCAACGACACCGCGTCAATCAATCCTCACCGGATCCTTGGTCGCTTTACCTACGATCACCCGGTGTTCAGCCTCGAAGGCATGGCGGCACAGGCGCGCTGGGACGAGATCAACGGCGTAAACAACACCTGGTACTGCGGCGCCTACTGGCACAACGGCTTTCATGAGGACGGCGTGGTCAGCGCGCTGCGCGTCGCGCAGGCCATGGGCCGTGGAGTGTCCGTGGCCGCATGAGTTCAGCGATCTACTCAGGCACGCTCCGTCACCGGCGACACCAGCCGCGGGAGCACGCGTTCAGCTATCGCGTCTTCATGGTGTACCTGCGTCTGGACGAGATCGACGAGGTGCTGGGGCGCAGTCGCCTGTGGGGCCGTAACGCCCTGGCGGTGGCCCGCTATCGCCGGGAGGATTTTCTCGGCGACCCGGCCAGACCCCTGCAGGACGAAGTGCGCCGGCGCATTCGTGAAGAGACGGGGCAGGAACATCGCGGACCAATCTATCTGCTGGCGAACCTTCGCTACTTCGGTCTGCAGATCAATCCCATCGCCTGCTATTACTGCTTCGGCGAAGATGGCGAGACCCTCGAGCACCTGGTGGCCGAGGTCACGAATACCCCCTGGGGTGAGCGACATTCCTATGTGCTGTCCCCGGAAGGTGACGAGCGGGTGCTGCGTCAGCGCTTTGCCAAGGTGTTTCATGTTTCGCCCTTCAACCCCATGGCCATGGAGTACCACTGGCGCAGCAGCCGGCCTGGTCAGCGCCTGGCGATCCACCTTGAGAACCACACACAGCAGGGGCGCGAATTCGATGCCACGCTGGCGCTGCGGGCCGAGCCCATGACCGCGCGGACCATGCGTCGCATTCTGTGGCGTTTTCCCCTGATGACCATGAAAGTAGCGACGGCCATTTACTGGCAGGCGCTGAAACTCTTTATCAAGCGAGTACCCCTCTACCCCCACCCCGGGACCCGGGTACCCACAGGAGCACCCCGATGAGTGACGCCAGCGTCAGCCGTATTCCCCTGCTTCCCCAAGCCCGCCGCCTGTATTCCGGTAGCGATCTCGCACGACGCTTCATGCTGCGCGTGCTGTCTCACATTCGCGTCGGCAGCCTGACTATTCACGACGGCGACAATACCCATCACTTTGGTACACCGGGAACGCCCGGCGAACCCCACGCCGAGATCGTGGTGCACAACACGGCGGCCTACGGCAAAGTCCTGACCGGGGGCACCATCGCCTCGGGCGAAGCGTATATCGACGGTGACTGGTCCACGCCGGATCTCACGGCGGTCACCCGCCTGTTCAGCGCCAACATGGACAGCATGGACTCCATGCAGTCGAGCCAGCACTGGTACACGCGCCTTGCCCTGAAGCTCGCCCACGCCATGAATCGCAATACGCACGAAGGCTCGCGCCGCAACATTTCGGCGCACTACGACCTGGGCAACGACTTTTTTCGCCTGTTCCTCGACCCCACCATGATGTACTCCGCGGCGGTATTCGAGCGCCCCGGTAACACCCTGGAAAAAGCCGCCGTCGACAAGCTCGACGAGATCTGCCGCCAGCTCGAGCTGTCGCCCCGCGACCACCTGCTCGAAATCGGCACCGGCTGGGGCGGCATGGCCATTCACGCGGCGATGCATTATGGCTGCCAGGTCACCACCACCACGATTTCGCGCGAGCAGTACGATTACGCCAGGGCGCGGGTGGCAGAACTGGGGCTTGAAGATCGCATCACGCTACTTCTTGAGGACTATCGTGCCCTCACCGGCGAGTACGACAAGCTGGTCTCGATCGAGATGATCGAGGCCGTCGGGCACGACTTTTACAGCAGCTATTTTCAGTGCTGCAGCCGGCTGCTCAAGCCCAAAGGCAAGATGGTGATCCAGGCCATCACGATTCCCGATGGTCGCTACGAGCGCGCGCGTCGCTCTGTGGATTTCATCAAGCGCTATATCTTCCCCGGCGGCTGCCTGCCGTCGCTGGAAGTCATCGCGAAGCACATCGCCAAAGATACGGATCTGCAGATGGTGCACCTGCGCGATATCACCGCCGACTATGCGCTGACCCTGGAACACTGGCGGGCCCGCTTTATGGACCAGCTCGATGAAGTACGGGCCATGGGTTTTGACGAGCGCTTTATCCGCATGTGGGAGTTCTATCTCTGCTACTGCGAGGGCGGCTTCCGCGAGCGCATCATCGGTACTGCGCAGCTAGCCTTTGCCAAGCCCGGATACCGCGGCCTGAGCTAGGTTCCGCCCCGCTGCTGCTGGAGAATACCCGGCAGTATCAGGGCAAGACCCACGATAGTGGCCGGGTGGATCGGCTCGTGCAGGATCGTCGCGATAAACACCAGCGATAGCATGGGTGACAGAAAGATCAGGTTGCCCACGCGCGACACGTTGGTCGCTGCGCGCAGGGCGCTGGCCCAGAGCAGCCACGTAAAGCCCATTTCAAAAAACCCGACATAGACCGCGGCGGCGAGCCCCGTTCCCGGTGTGGGCAGCGGCTCGCCCATCACCAGGCAGACAAGCAGGGCGATGGGTATGGCGCAGAGGAAGTTGGCCGCCAGGGCCAGGTCCGGCGCCGTGGTGCTACGGGTATTGAGCAGCCAGAACATGGCCCAGATCACGGTGCAGCCCAGGGCCAGGGCCACACCCAGGGGGCTGACCATTTCCATGCCCAACGGGTCACCCTGGGTGGCGATGATCACGACACCCAGATAGCCCACGGCAATCGCCAGCCAGTCACGCAACGCCAGGCGCTGACCCAGCACGGGTACCGATAGCAGCGCCAGCATAATGGCCCAGGAATAGTTGATGGTCTGGGCCTGCTGCGCGGGCAGAAGATCATAGGCGGCCAGCAGCACGCCATAGTAGAGCGTGGGATTGATCGCCCCCATCAGCAGGTAGCGTCCCGGCTGCTGCCTGAGTGTGAGCAGCAATTCACCCGCGCGGCCACGCACCACCAGCGTCCCCACCAGCGCTACGGTAGACGTGCAGATCGCCACGGTCAGCAGTTGCAGCACCGACAGCTCCGCCAATGCCAGCTTGAAGGCCGTGGCCACGGTGGACCACAGCAGTACCGCGGACAATCCCAACAGCAAAGCACGGCGATTATTGGCAGACATGATGACTCCAGACGAGACGGCGCAGTCTAACGGACAAGAGGGCGCCTGACAGCCGCCGCGCCCTGTACCGCGAAGACCTTTTGCGGCATGCTCAGGCGCTTCGTAGTCCCGGTAGCATGACCTTGAGCAAAACACGCCACGTGAACGAGCGCCTCACTCTCGCCCTGGCCCTCACTCCGATTCTCTTTCTGATCATGCTGCTTGCGGCATCGGTGTATCTTTTTGGCGCCGATGCCTCCTATGGCGCCAACCAGATTGCCCTGGTCCTGGCCACCGCCGTTACGGCGCTCGTGGCCCACCGCACCGGGATTCGCTGGCAGGACTGCCAGGACGGCATCATCGACGGCATCGGCGTCGGCCTGGGTCCCACGCTGATCCTGCTGTCGGTGGGCATGCTGATCGGTACGTGGATTCTGTCGGGCACGGTGCCCACCATGATCTACTACGGCGTGCAGATACTGGATCCGCAGATTTTCTACGCCGCCAGCGCGCTTATCTGTGCCATCGTTGCCATCAGCGTCGGCAGTTCCTGGACCGTCGCCGGCACCCTGGGCATCGGCCTCATGGGAATTGCCGGCAGCTTCGATCTCTCGCCGGCTATCGCCGCCGGGGCCATCGTGTCCGGCGCCTATTTCGGCGACAAGCTCTCACCCATGTCTGACACCACCAATCTCGCCGCGGCTTCCACGGGCGTCGATCTGTTTGAGCACATCCGCCACATGCTGTGGACCACCGTGCCGAGCTTTCTTATCGCCCTGATGGTGTTTGCCTTGCTGGGCGGTGGCGATGCCAGCACCCCTGAAGAGATCGCCGCGCTGCAGCAGAGTCTGCAGGTGGAGTTTCACATCGGCCTACACCTGCTACTGCCCTTGGTGCTCATGCTGTACCTAGTCTACAAGCGCTTTCCCGCGTATCCCGCCATCATCGTCAGTGCGCTGACCGGCGCAGTATTTGCCGTGATTTTTCAGCCCGAAGCCGTGCAGCGCCTGGCCGGCGATGGTGATCTCGCTCCCGTCGCCGCCCTGTTCAAAGGCATCTGGCAGGCGCTGTTTGCTGGCTACGAAGCCAATAGCGGGAATACGTTTCTCGATGAACTGTTGAGCAAGGGCGGCATGAGCAGCATGCTCAATACCGTGTGGCTGATCATCTGCGCCCTGGGCTTTGGCGGCGTTCTCGAGCGCACCGGCATCCTCAACTACCTGCTGCGCGGCGCCCTTCGACTTGTGAAGGGTACGGGCTCGCTGGTTGCCACTACCGTCGCCACTTGCCTGTCCACCAACATTCTCGCTGCGGATCAGTTCATGGCGGTGGCGCTGCCGGGCCGCATGTTTCGCACCGCCTACGAAGACCGGGGGCTGTCACGCCTGAACCTGTCACGCACGCTCGAGGACTCCGCAACGCTGACGTCTGCCCTGATCCCCTGGAACACCTGTGGCGCCTACATGTCGGCAACGCTGGGCATTCTGACTCTGGAATACGCGCCCTATGCGGTTTTTAACTACGTCTGCCCGCTCATCGCCATCGCCTACGGCGTAACCGGGTTTGCGCAGAAGCCCGCAGAGGCAGACGAAGCCATCGCAGCGGAGCTCGCGTAAAACACCATGGATGACGGCTGGGACTACCCGAACCCGTACCTGCGCCACGACGTGGTCAGGGCCGACGATGTGGACGGCCTGCAGCACACCAACAACGCGGTCTACGTACGCTGGTGCGAAGCCTGCGCCTGGGGTCATTCCGCAGCACTGGGGCTGGACCTGGACGCTTACCAACGCCTGGATCGAGCCATGGCGGTAGTCGAGGCCCGTTACGAATACCTGCAGGCTAGCCACCTCGGCGATGAAATCGTCACGGGTACCTGGATCGTCGACTGGGACCGGCGCCTGACCATGCGCCGCCTGTTTCAGATCCGTCGCGCCGACGGCCAGACGCTACTGCGCGGCGAACAGCGATTTGCCTGCATCGAGATCAGTACGGGGCGACCGCGGCGACTGCCACAGGAATTTCTTGCGGGCTATGGCCCCGCCATACTTCAGCAGGCAACCGCCAGCGACTGAACCCGTTCAGGCGCGATCCCCGGCAAAGGGCAACACCTCGGCAATGTGTTGCGCACCGCGTTGCAGCATCAGCAGACGATCTACCCCCAGGGCGACGCCACTGCAATCCGGCAGGCCCGATTCCATCGCGGCTACCAGACGCTCATCGAGTTCGCGATGCGGACGACCCAGCTCCCGACGGCGGACGTTGTCTGCATCGGCCCGGCGCCGCAGTTCCACGGGATCGCAGAGCTCGTGATAACCATTGGCGATTTCTACGCCATCCACGTACAGCTCGAAGCGCTCTGCAACGCGATCGCGCCCCTCGCCGGAACACCGCGCCAGCGCCGCCTGGGTCGGTGGATAGTCGCGCACAAACACCATGCCCCGGTTCCTGAGGGTCGGTTCCACGCAATGGCTCATCAGCAGATCGAGCCAGTCATCGCGATCCAATGTCAGCGTCGCCAGATCGATGTGGTTGCGGGCGCACTGCGCCAGGTCGTCGGTGCTTGCGGTGAATGGATCGAGATCGAGCACATCGCGAAACAGATCGCGGTAGGTGTGCGTGACCGATACCCTGGCTCCCAGCACCTCGGTCACCAGCTGACGCACCTCGTCCATAAGCTCCGTCAGGGAGTAACCCAGGCGGTACCATTCAAGCATGGTGAATTCGGGATTGTGTCGCCCGCCCTCTTCACCGGCTCGAAACACCTTGCCGAGCTGGTAGATATCGCCGCTGCCCGTGGCGAGCAGACGCTTCATGGCGAACTCCGGTGATGATTGCAGAAAACGCGGGGACTGGCCCGGGCGCTCCACCATCAGGCATTCGATATGGGGATCTGTCACGCCGAAAGCACCGAGCACCGGTGTGTCTACTTCGTACACATCCCGTTCGGCAAAGAACGCCCGAAGCTGCGCCAGCAGCGCGGCGCGGGCGCGCAGTACATCCCGGGACACGCCCGGACGCCAGTCAGTCACGGGCCCGTTTCAGCATGGCCCCGGACGCGGAGAATCAGCTTTTGCTGGCGCGAGCCACGTACTCGCCGGTGCGGGTGTCAACGCGAATCACTTCACCCTGGGTGATAAACAGGGGTACGCGCACGACGGCGCCGGTGCTCAGCGTAGCGGGCTTGGAGCCACCCTGAGCTGTATCGCCCTTAAGACCGGGGTCGGTCTCGGTGATTTCGAGTTCGACGAAGTTTGG
>JAUIMF010000042.1 GCA_030433415.1 Gammaproteobacteria bacterium
CGTAACGCCGAAATAATCAAAATAACGAGGAAAAGAATCGTGAATAGGAAAGCACTCTGTATTGCTGTATCCAGCGGTCTGGTGGTGGCTGGCTGGACGCTACCCACACTGAACGCCGCTGCAAAACGCACCGGAACTGGGCGGTAACATCTCGGCCACCTACGAAGCGAATGTAAACTCCGGTACGCTGCTGAGCACGGTGCAGTATCGTTACAGTGACGAGAAGTACTACACCAACATCCTCAACACGCCCCGCTCCGAGATCCAGGCGACGTATTTTGTTGATGCGAACATCGACTGGACGCCCGATAGCGAGCGTTTCACCCTGAGCCTGTGGGCTCGGAACCTGCTGGACAAGCGCTATATCTCGGTCGCGTATGACTCACCGGGATATGCCGCGCTGGTGGGTTACCACCCACCGCGTGAAGTGGGTATGTCTGTGAAGGTGAACTTCTGAGGACGCATCCCGGGGCGGCGCTGGTCGCTCCGACCGATGCCGGCAGATGACCCCTTGATCGCTGCCTAGATAGCGGGCGTTTCGTTTTGCGAAGCGCCCGTTTCTTTTGTTGCACCGGGTGTCGCTTCGGGCGTGGCCTCGGCTGCGCCTACCTCGTCGGCGACTGCCTGGTCCTGCTCACTACTTTCGGAACTGCTTGCTGGGTCGCTGTCAGCACCACGGTCAGCGTTGCTGTCAGCATTGCGCGCAGGGGGCTGTTCAGAATCCGAGGTCACTTTCAGGCCTGACTCGGGGTCCAGGCTGAACAGCGGCAGGTGAGGCGTTTCTTCGTCGACACCCTTCAGACGTACCCGTACCGGTGTTTCAACACGGAACGAGCGCTGCTTGCTCGAGAAGGTGGCGGTCCACTTGTCGAACTGGAACTTGCCCTTCTCATTGCGCAAGTCGACGTAGCCTTCGAGTCCATTGTCATCCAGACGCACCGTGAAGCCATGGCTGCCCATATGGCAGATGTGGCCGTTCCAGTAGCCCTCGTGTTCTTTGGCGAGGCGCTGGAGGTAGTCAAGCGCAAGCCACCGCTCGGCCTCCTGGCTCACGGCGCGCAGACGGGTCAGTCGCTGGCTCAGGGCATCGAGCTCCGGCTGCTCACAGCTGAAGCTCTCGTCACCACGCAACACGGCCTTGATCTGCAGGTGCACCAGAAAGTCCAGATACTTGCGCAGCGGCGACGTGCAGTTTGTGTAGACCGGTAGCGACATGCCCATGTGGTGTCCGGGGCGCTTGGACAGCCGAGCCCGCGTTAGCAGCCGGTTGACCATGGTGCGCACGGGCAATTCATGATCACTGGCCGCGAGCTGGCGCAGCAGGTCGCGGTAGCCTTCGAGTTGGTCAGGATCCAGGTCTTTTGTCTCGGGGGCGTACAGCTCCAGAAAACGCTCGCGATCCTTCAGGCGGTCGCGGCGAAAGCCGTCGTGTACCACGAATGGCCCGGTCGTGTTCTTCTCGGCAAGAAAACGCGCAGCGCAGCGGTTGGCGGCGACCATGCACTCCTCGACGAGGCGCTGCGACAGGAGCTTTTCGCAGGGTTCGATGCTGTCGATATGGCCCTGATCGTTGAGCAGCCAGCGAAACTCTATGCGGTCTTCCATCACCAGTTCCTGGCTTTCGCGCTGGCTGCGCAGCGCTTTGGCGGCCTGATAGAGCGCTTCTAGGGGCGTGGCGTGGCAGATCAGGCTCTCGTCCTGGCCCGCCAGGTAGCGATCCACGGCGTAGTAGGACAGCTTCGCTCGGGAGCGTACCTTGGCTTCGCAGAAGCTGAACTCACCCACGTTGCCGTCTTCGGCCACATTCACGCGGCATACCAGGGCTGGACGCTCCTGGTCTTCGCTCAGGGCGCAGTGTTGCTGGGCGATGCTCTCAGGCAGCATGGGTACCACGGCGCCATGAAAATACGCGCTGCTGGCGCGCTCGCGCACGATGTCGCGCAGGGGTGAATCCGCGCCGATGTAAGCGGTGGGATCGGCGATGGCCACGTACAGCGTCCAGCCCTCGCTCGTGACCTCGGCGTACAGGGCGTCGTCGATATCCTGGGTTCGCGCGGCGTCAATGGTGACAAAGGCCAGGTCGGTGAAGTCCTCCCGGTGTTCATCGGCCAGGGGATTGGTGGATGCCAGTACTTCGTCGAGGGCCGCGAGGGATTCCGCCGGCCATTCGGTGCTGAGTCCGTGACGGGCAATCGTATAGCGGTTTTCGATGCCAGCTTCGTCAGCGCTGCCGATGCGTTCCAGTACCTTGGCCGAAGGCTTGCCATCGCGTACGGGATGGCGGAGCAGGGCGCAGCGCACGTAATCCCCGGGCTGGGCACCACCGCGGGATTTCGGGGGCAGAAACAGCCAGCGCTGGATGTCGGGCAGGTCCGGCTGAACGAACAACGCCTTGCCCTTCGCCACACATTGCCCCGTGAATTCGCTGACAGGGCATTCGACGAGGCCTTCGATCTCGGCCACCGGGCGTTTGTCTTTGCCCGGACGCACACACAGGCGAACCCGGTCGCCGGCAAAGCCCTTGAGCATCTCATCCGGTGGAACAAAGACCTCGCGACCATCGTCGAGGCGGGCGAAGCCGAAGCGTCCCGAGGTGCTGCGCAACACGCCCTCAACGCGCTCCTTTTCGGAGTCCATCTTATTCTTAAGCCCGCGTAACTGGTCGAGGGCATCACGATCTAGCATTGGGGAAAAACGGCCGGAATTAAACAGCCGCTATGCTAGCGGAATTGCGACCGGGTGTCAGGAAAGTCTGCGCCTGTGGACTTTTTCGCCCGCACAGGGTCAATGCCGTTGACAGCCTCGGTGAGGCACCACCATAATCGAGTCACTATCAGCGTAGGGCGGATTTGACGATCTCTACTGCTTTTTGCCTGGCTCCACCAGATGCAATCGCCGCTTACGGGTCTGTGAGTGCTCCCTCGACCCTCGAACCCGGTGCCACCTTCGCTGCGCTGACCTTCCCGCTACGTTTTCTCCGATGTTTTCTCCGGTTTTTCCGCCGACTTTTTCACCGACCCTCTGCTCGACCTATCGGTCGGCAACCGCGCGCTGTTTACTCTTTTTTTTCTGAGGCCTGATTTATGGAAGCAAGCTCCGTTGTGCACGATATGACCCCCCTCGTTGAACCGGCGAAGAAGGTCTATGTGCTGGACACCAATGTACTGCTCCACGACCCCACGGCGGTGACCGCCTTCAACGAGCATCATGTGGTGATACCCATGACGGTGCTGGAAGAGCTCGACCACATCAAGGACCGGCGCGACAAGACCGTCAGCCGCGAAGCGCGCATCGCCATCCAGATGATCGACAAGATTGTCGATGCCGCGTCGCCCCAGGAGATCCAGGAGGGTGTGACCATTCCCGGTGCTGACAACATTGGCCGGGGTACCCTCGCCATCTACCCGGACCAACTGATCAACGACGACAGTGACGTGCCCTACCTTGATGGCACTCCGGATCAGGCCAACGACAATCGCATTATCAATGTGGCGCTCAAGCTGCAGGCCGAAAACCCTGAAGCCTTCGTTGGCCTGGTAACCAAAGACATCAATATGCGCATCAAGGCCAAGGGTTCGGGCCTGATGCATGTAGAGGACTACCGCCGCGATCGCGTGCTGGACGACATCGATCTGCTGAGCAAAGGATACGAGCACATCGAGGGGGATTTCTGGGCAGGCATCGACGAAGTCGACACCGTGCGCGAAGAGAATGTGACGCTGCATCGCGTGCCCCGCGATGCGGTGCCGGGTGTGTATCCCAAGATGTTCCTCTACGACGACAACGATTTTCTTGCGTTTGTGGAGCGCATGGACGGCGACTACATCTACCTGCGCTGCGACAGTCGCGACAACCTGATGAATCGCCGCTTCTGGGGCCTGTCGCCCCGGAACCTCGAGCAGGCGATGGCGATGTCCCTGATCGCCAACGAAGATGTCGACATGACCGTGATGACGGGGCCGGCGGGCTCGGGCAAAACGCTCATCGCCCTGGCCTACGGTCTGCATGCGATTCTGGAAGAGGGACGCTACAGCAAACTCATTGTCGCTCGCTCAACGCCGCCGATCGCTGAAGACATTGGTTTTCTGCCGGGCACCGAAGAAGAAAAAATGGCGCCCTGGCTGGCGGCCTTCGACGACAACCTCGAAATTCTTCACGGCACCGATGAGTCCTGCACCGGCAGCATTGACTATGTAAAGGAGCGGGCGAACATCCAGTTCAAGTCGCTGAACTTCATGCGTGGCCGCTCCTTCAACAACGCCTACATCATCATCGACGAGGCACAGGGCCTGACCCAGTTCCAGCTCAAATCGGTGATCAGTCGCGTGGGTGAGGATTCCAAGATCGTCGTGCTGGGTAACCTGGCCCAGATCGACAACAAGTACATCTCACCGTTGACCTCGGGTCTGACCTACCTGGTAGAGCGCAGCAAGGCCTACGACCACGCGGGCATCATGCATGTGAATGGTATTGTGCGTTCCCGCCTGGCGGCCTTCGCCGAGGAGAACCTCTGACGCTCCATGGATCAGCTCTTTATTCTCTTTCAGCGGCTGGTTCCGCAGCACGCGCTGTCCCGGCTCGTGGGTCGCCTGGCCGCCGCCCGGGGGCCGCGCTGGCTGGTTGTACGCATCATTCGTGCCTTTGCCGCGCACTACAAGGTGGACCTCGACGAGGCGGAGCGCCCGTTCCCCGAGGCCTTTGAGTCCTTCAACGCCTTTTTTACCCGCGCGCTCAAGCCCGGTATGCGGCCGCTGTGCGCCAGCGGTATTGCGTGTCCTGCAGACGGCGCGATCAGCGAGTGCGGCGACCTCGACGGCGACCGCCTGCTACAGGCCAAGGGGCGCAGCTATACCCTGAGCGCCCTGCTGGCCGATGATGAGCGCGCGAAAAGCTTCGTCGGCGGCAGCTTTGCCACTGTGTACCTGTCACCACGGGATTACCACCGCGTGCACATGCCGCTGGATGGTCAGCTCACGGCGAGCGCCTATGTGCCCGGCGATCTGTTTTCGGTAAACGGTACCACGGCGCGCATGGTCGAGAACCTGTTCGCCCGCAACGAGCGTCACGTCAGCTACTTCGATACGCCGCGCGGACCCATGGCCATGGTGCTGGTCGGCGCGCTGATTGTGGCGGGCATCGAGACGGTGTGGGATGAGCAGATTGCGCCGCGCCCACGGCGCATCGAGCGCTGGGACCACGTGAACCCACCCTCACCGGTATTGTTGCAGCGAGGTGAAGAGATGGGGCGGTTCCTGCTGGGATCCACCGTGATTCTGTTGTTCCCGCGCGGCGCGGCAGCCTGGAACGAAGAGTTGGTCGCCGGCGCGCCGGTGCGTATGGGGCAGCAGTTGTCGGCTTAAACGGTGGGCGAGCCTGGGGTTCCCTGTTGATGTGCCTCGTGCCCCATTCCCTGCGCTCGTGTAGAGCCGTTTTGATGCTAAGGCTGCAGCGGCTCGTCCAGCGACGTTACGATGTGGCGATAACTGGCCGCCCGGTTGGGATGAACGCGTCCCGAATCAATCGCTTCTTCAAGGGCACAGCCGGGCTCGCCGTTATGGGCGCAGTCGCGAAAGCGGCATTGACCAATCACCTCGCGAAACTCCCGAAAGCCCGCTTCAACCTCGGCGCGATCCATGTGCCAAAGGCCGAACTCGCGAATGCCCGGTGAATCCACCAGCGTACCGCCGCCGGGCATGGGGAACAGGCGCGATGTGGTGGTGGTGTGGCGTCCCTTCTGGCGTTCTTCCGACAGGGCGCCGACACGTTGGTCGGCATCGGGCAGCAGGGCGTTGACCAGCGTCGTCTTGCCCACGCCGGACTGGCCGACGAGGATGCTCGTGTGGTTCTGCAGCAGGGGCGCGAGTTCGTCGATGCCGCCATTTGCCGCCTGAGTGCGGATGACCGGATAGCCCAGGGCTGGATAGGGCGCGAGTAGGGCGTCCATCATCGCGGTGGCTGCTTCGTCCAGCAGGTCCACCTTGTTGACCAGTATCACGGCTTGGGCGCCGAGATTTTCCGTGGCCACCAGGTAACGGTCCACCAGGTTGCCGTGGGGCTCGGGGCGGGGGGCGATGACGATAACCACCTGATCGATGTTGGCGGCGACACTGCGCAGTTCACCGTATTTGTCGGGGCGCTGGAGTTCTGTGTCCCGGGTCTGCCTGGCTACGATGACGCCCGTGTCTTCACCGGCCCGAAACACCACGCGATCACCCGTGACCACCGATCCCAGATTGCTGCGCAGGTGGCAGCGATGCACGCCATCGTCGGCCAGTACATCGGCCTGATGACCGTAGCGGGCCACGAGCTGCCCGGGGCGTTCCGGCCCAAGACTGCTTTCGTCGGGAAGCGTCGTGTTCGCTCCCGTGTCCCCATCCTCTCGCGCGCGGGCGGCCTTCGCGGCCTGGCGCTCCTGAATTCGGCGACGTTGCTGATGGGTTATACGGCGTTTACTCACGGGGGCATTATTGGTCGTCGATACCGGTCATGTCGAGGCGCGGCGTACCGCTGCAGGACTGTCGCTGGCATACTGCAGCCGTGGCGACAGCCGGCGCGTCACTCCCTAGGTTTCGAATACCCGCCGGCGTGTGGGGCAACTACCAATGCTTGATGGCAGCAACCTGATCTGGGTCGACATGGAAATGACGGGGCTCGATCCTGACGGTGATCGTGTGATCGAGATCGCCACCATCGTCACTGACAGCAATCTCAATACCCTGGCCGAAGGACCGGTGCTCGCCATCCACCAGCCCGATGCGGTACTCGAGGCCATGGATGAGTGGAATACCACGCACCACGGCAACTCTGGCCTGACGGCCAGGGTACGCGAAAGCACCATCGACGAGGATGAGGCTGCCAGGCAGACCCGGGAGTTTCTTGAGACCTGGGTACCCGAGGGCGCGTCGCCCATGTGCGGCAACTCCATCTGCCAGGACCGGCGCTTTATGGCCCGTCATCTGCCATCGTTGGAAAGCTATTTTCACTACCGCAATCTGGACGTCAGTACGCTGAAGATTCTGGTGCAGCGCTGGCGTCCCGAAGTGGCAGCGGGACTGAAAAAGCGCGCGGTGCACCTGGCACTTGAGGATATTCGCGATTCCATCGACGAACTGCGCTACTACCGGGAGCATTTTTTGCTGACGGAGTAGGTGGTGGCAGGTCGGTTTTGGCAGAGGATTGAAGTTAGCAGGCGATCATTCGCCCCACAAAAATAAGGAGTATCTGCAATGATCCGAGGCGCGCACCACGTGGCGATTTCAACGCCAGACATGGACCGGCTACTGGGTTTTTATCGTGACCTGATCGGCTTCAGGGAAGTCATGCATGCCGAATGGCCCGTCGGCACTGGGCAGGTCGACCAAGTGCTCGGTCTGAAAGATTCTTCAGCGCGCCAGGTCATGTTGCAGTTGGGGAACATCTGCATCGAGATGTTTGAGTTCAAAAGCCCCGACCCTGAACCGAAGAACCCTGAATACCCGGTCTGCAACCACGGCCATACCCACATCTGCTTTGATGTTGTGGATATCGATGTGGAATACGAACGCCTCGTCAAAGCCGGCATCAGGTTTCATGCGCCGCCGCAGGATTTTGGCGCGATCAAGGCGACCTATGGCCGCGATCCCGATGGCAATGTTTTTGAGCTGCAGGAGTTGCTTGATCGGGACGATCCGATGCAGTTGGAGGTGTTGCAGACTGAGGTCTGATCCGTCAGCTGACGAGTAACCGAACCTTGGCCAATACCTCCGACAGGACCCCGCGGGGCACTTCCTCCAAAAACTTGCAACCGCGCTCTCCGTAATCGATCACCTTCACTTGATGGCACAAAACCACGCCCTGCGTTTCGGCGCCAGTCAGCTCAACTTCAAACCCGTGCCCTCGCTTTTTGGAACTGATAGGAGCCACCAGCGCGAGCTGGATTTTCGCGTTGAATGGCTCCGGTGAAAGCACCAGCGCCGGTCTGCCCAGCCGTTGCTCGCTACCGGCCGCAGGGTCGAAGTTTGTGTAGATAATGTCACCCCGTTTGGGTGCCACGTGTTTATGTCGAGGCATTACACTTCTTTGCCCACAGGCGATGCAGACAGCCAGGCTCGATCTTCATCATCCAGGCGAGTGCCCCCCTCCGGGCATGTCGCGAGCAACTCGCCCAGCGAATACTCCGGTGCCACAGTCGGCGTTATTAGCAGCCCTTCTTCAGTCATTTTCACCTCGACTTCATCGCCGATGTCACACTTCATCAGCTTGAGTACGGGCTTGCTAAGTGCCAGGCCCGCGCCGTTTCCCCACCGCTTGATGGATAGACGCATCTCGGAGCTCTCCTGAGAGTTTAAACAATGTATAAACATTAACAGGGCTCTCTGGACGCGACAACACTGTTTATACAAGCCTCGAAGCAATGCATACAGAGCATAAAACGCCACACTTGAAAGCAGCGGCGATACACTCTACCCCTATGAATGCACTGAATCGACGCTGGCTCCTTGCCGGCACAAACCCGGGTGACGGAGTCGCCGGCATCAGCCTGTCACGAGATCAGTTTGTCGCTGACGAGGCGCCGGTGCCCGAGCCCGCCGATGGTGAGCTGCTGATCCGGTCGTATTACTTCTCGCCGGATCCCATGAATCACGCGTGGGTTCGAGGAGTTCCTGGGCGCTTTGAGCCTATCCTGCCAGGACAGCCATTGCGTGGCGGAATTGCGGGCCGCGTCGTGGTCAGCCGTCATCCGGACTTTGCTGAAGGCGATGCGGTCAGTGGTTTTCTCGAGTGGTCCGATTACAACCTCAGTACCGGTCGTGACCTGATGGACGCTCCACTGCAAGTCATTCCCCAGGACATACCCCTGGCTTCGGGTTTAAGTGCATTGGGAATGACCGGAGTCTGCGCCTACCTGAGTCTGGTGGACTTCGCGGCTCCCACGCCCGGTGACCTGGTTATGATTTCTGGCGCATCCGGTGCCATTGGCAGCATGGCGGGGCAGATCGCCGTGCTCTATGGTGCCAGGACTGTCGGCCTTGCCCGCGGAGATGCCAAGTGTGCATTTGTGGGCGAACTGGGGTTTAACCGCGTCGTCGATATCAGCGCAGAGGGCTGGCAGTCGCGGTTGGGGGATGAATCCGCCAGCGGTATCAACGTATTCATCGACAACGTGGGCGGCGCCGTGCTCGACGAGGCGCTACTGCACATGGCCCAAGGTGGCCACATCGTCATCTGCGGTGCAACGGCGCACTATGAGCAGGGCGCGAGCATCAGCAATCATCTTCTGCTGGCGATACGGGGATGCACGATGTCGGGGTTCTTCTACTTCGATTACGAGCACCGCTGGAACGATGCCCGCAGGCATCTGGCGCAGTGGCTGCGTGAGGGTAAGATCCGCGACCCGCTGGATATCAGCTACGGCTTCGACAAGGTGCCGGACGCCGCGTTGGGACAATTCACGGGCGCCAATTTTGGTCGAAAGCTGGTCCAGATCGCCGACGAATGATCACCTGCTTCGCTGCCCCGCGGGGTTCGTGAGCGCCGATCTCCCGTTCCCTCAGAGCCTTGAATTGGTGATGTCAGGCACGCCCCGATAAATGTTCGGGTTCTGTGCGAACCAGTCATCGGCCACCGGCTGCGTTCGGCACCAGTCACACACCATGCGGCGATGGGCGATTTTCCACTCACCCTTGCGGCGCTCGAAGCGGTCAAGGTAGCGCCCCGCAAGGATCATTTCGGTGCCGGAGGACGGCCATTCCACCGGTAGCACGTCATCCTGCGTTTCGGGTGGTTCACCGAATCGGTGATACGCATTGAAGTAGCTTTCGCCCTGGGCCGTGTCGCTGTCGATGTCGATCAGAATGTTCATGATGCAGTGTTGCGTCAGTTCGAACACCGCCAGCAGCGGCAGCGTTTGCCGCCGCCACTCGCTGGCGAGGCCGTAGAATATGCCCTCGCCCCGATCTTCGATGGCGTCGTCGTGATAGATACTCGCGAGGGTGGATTCGTCGCGCCGATCTATGCCACGACAGTAAAGGTGCAGAAGGTCGGTGATTTCGGCGCGGTCCAGAAGATCCTGCTGGTTCATGGGTGACTCCCTTGCGTGGCGGTGTTCGGTCCCCTGCATCCTCTCAAGGGGCTTTGGCGGCGGCAACCGCCGTGTTCAAGGCGATGCGCTGCGCCCGCAGGCAAGCGGGTTCGATCAGCGTGTCGACGGGTGCTGACGCGCCAGGGCCCAGGCGACATGTTCGCGCACCAGTTCTGAGGGGTGGTCCCGGCGCTGCTCAAGCGCCCTTCGTGCGGCCTCCGACGGCGGTGCATTGCCCAGCGCCACCGCGAGATTGCGCAACCAGCGCTCAAACCCGATGCGACGTAGCGCGGAACCCTCGGTGCGCTGCTCCCAGGTCGTCTCGTCCCACAGGAACAGCGAGACAAGACCGGTGTCGTCCAGCCCGTGGCGTGGCTGAAAATCCTGCTCGTCTGTCACTCGGGCAAATTTATTCCACGGACAGACCAACTGGCAGTCATCGCAGCCAAAGATGCGGTTGCCCATAAGGGGGCGCAGTTCGGGATCGATGGAGCCCTTGTGCTCGATGGTGAGGTAAGAGATACAGCGCCGCGCATCCAGCTTGTAAGGCCCCACAAAGGCCTGCGTTGGGCAGATGTCGAGGCAGGCAGTGCAGGTGCCGCAGTGCTTGCTGTCCTGCGGCGGGTCGGCGGGCAGAGGCAGGTCGGTGTAAATCTCACCCAGAAAAAACCAGGAGCCGGCGTCGGCGTTGATCAGCATCGTATTCTTGGCGATCCAGCCCAGGCCCCCGCGTTCCGCCAGGGCGCGTTCGAGCACCGGAGCGCTATCGACAAAGGCGCGGTACTGGCCGCCTCCGGCTTCCTGTTCGATGCGTTTTGCCAGGCGCGCCAGCCGTTTGCGCAGCAGCTTGTGATAGTCCCGACCCAGCGTGTAGCGCGCGATGTACGCCTGATTCGGATCCTCGAGAATTCGCACCGGGTCCGCGCCGTCGGGTAAGTAGTCCATGCGCAGCGTGAGTACCCGAATCGTGCCGGGCACCAGCTCTTCGGGGCGAGAGCGTTTGGTGCCGTGGGTACCCATCCAGGCCATGTCCCCCTGATAGCCCTCGGCCAGCCAGCGCTGCAGATAGTCCTCGTGGGCAGCCAGCTCTACGTCGCTGACCCCGAGCTGGGCAAATCCCAGCTCCTGGGCCCAGGCGCGAATTTTGTCCACCAATTCGTGGTCTGACTGCTGCAATGTTGCGTTCAACGGTGGAACCCCTGACCCGCCCTGGTCGTATAATCACGGGCATGAAAACACTGCCCAGCGTTATTGTGCCAGAGCGGACGTGCGCATGACGTCGCTGCCCCTGTCGTTGTACACGGCCGCCCAAAGTCGGGCGGTGGATCGCTGTGCCATCGAAACCCATGGGCTGCCCGGTCCCCTGCTGATGGCCCGGGCGGCGAGGGCAGCGTTTGACCTGCTTCTGCATCGGGCGCCCGAGCCCCCTTTGCTGCAGGTGCTGTGTGGTCCGGGTAATAACGGTGGCGATGGCTTGTTACTGGCAGCGCTGGCCCACGGCCGGGGTATTGCTGTGCGCGTGTGGCTGGTCGGTGGCGAACCGCGGAGTGAGGATGCCTGCGCCGCGGCAGACAAAGCCCGATCAGCGGGACTGGTACTGCAGGCCTTCGACGCGGAGCAACTCGAAGCGCAGGGCGTGGTGGTCGACGCCATGCTCGGCACCGGAATCAACGGTGCTCCGCGGCCCGCCTTTGCCGAGGCCATTGACGCTGTTAATGCGCTCGGGTTGCCGGTGCTCGCGTTGGATGTGCCCTCGGGCGTGAACAGCGATACGGGTCACGCCGAGGGTCCTGCCATTCGTGCCACGTGGACTATCAGCTTTATCACGGCCAAGGCGGGACTGTTCACCGGCGACGGCGCCGTCCTTGCGGGTGAGCGTACCTTGAACGATCTAGCCGTACCTCTGGAAGCGTATAGCGCCGCTGCTCCCGCGCTGGAGGTGCTGGATCTCGATACCCTGGCTGCTGTATTGCCGGCGCGCGCGGCGGGGTCCCACAAAGGCGATTTTGGTCGTTGCCTGTTGGTGGGGGGCGACGAGGGCATGGGCGGAGCGATTGTACTGGCCGCCGAGGCGGCGCTGCGCACCGGGGTGGGTCTTGCGCGCGCCGCGACGCGCGCCGCGCACATTGCGCCTTTGCTCGCGCGCAGGCCCGAATGCATGGCCGCCGCGGTGGATCACCGCAATGACCTGCAGCCGCTACTGGACTGGCCCAGTGCCATCGTGATCGGCCCCGGCCTCGGACAGGCGCCCTGGGGCGAGCAGATGCTGCACGCGGTGCGGACGTGTGCGCGACCTATGGTCATCGACGCCGACGCCCTGAACCTGCTGGCGGTCAACCCCGGGCCACTGCCCGACGGATCCATCATCACCCCCCACCCCGGTGAGGCGGCGCGTCTGCTCGGCTGCAGCACCGCAGAGATTCAGGCGGACCGCTTCGCCGCAGCCACGGCACTGGCTCAGCGCTTTAACACCGTGGTCGTGCTCAAGGGGCAAGGTACCCTCGTTGCGACGGTGGACCGGAGCATGCTCTGCGCCGCCGGCAACCCCGGCATGGCGAGCGGGGGAATGGGCGATGTGCTCAGCGGTATGCTCGGGGGCCTGCTGGCCCAGGGTCTTTCAGCCTGGGACGCAGCCCGTCTGGGCACCTCACTGCACAGCGAAGCGGCGGATATTGCGGCGATGCAGCATGGCCAGGCCGGCTTGCTCGCCTCGGACCTGTTTGCTGCGCTTGCCGAACTCCTGCCATGACCGAACTGACGATGTTGCTGGAGGGTGAAGAGGTCATGGTGGCGTTTGGCCGGCGTCTGTCGGAGGCCCTGAGCCCCGGCACGTCGCTGTACCTGTCTGGCGAGCTCGGTGCGGGTAAAACCACCCTGAGTCGGGGAATTGCCCAGGGCCTGGGTCACGAGGGCGCGGTCAAGAGTCCTACCTATACCCTGGTGGAGCCGTACCAGCATCTACGTATTCCGTTGTATCACTTTGATCTTTACCGCCTGGGTGACCCCGAGGAGCTTGAGTACATGGGGCTGCGTGAATACTTCGACGGTAGTACGCTGGTGCTCGTGGAATGGCCAGAGCGTGGACAGGGTTTTTTGCCCGACCCGGACCTCAGCATTACCATTGCGTTGGAAGGCGAGGGGCGGCGTGTGAACGTGGCGGCGCACAGCGCCCGTGGCGAGGCCTGCCTGGGCTCGCTGCTATGACGGCACTGGCAGATTCAGGATTCGGGAGGGTGCGCTGATCAACAAGCCGGGCTCAGGACAGCGCCTGTTCCTTTGGGGACTGTGCCTGCTCGCTGCAATCGCCTTACCCGTGCAGGCGGTCGAGGTGCGCGATGTGCGTCTGTGGCGGGCACCGGACCACACACGGCTGGTGCTTGATCTCAGCGGTCCGGCCGAACACCGGTTGCTGGAACTCAAGAACCCCCGGCGCCTGGTGATCGATGTCACCGACGCCGCGCTGTCAGCGTCTATCGATGATCTTCCCCTGGACAACACGCCGATCCGACGCGTGCGCAGCGGTGTTCGCAATGGCGATGACCTGCGCGTGGTGTTGGACCTGTCTGCCGCGATACGCCCCCGCAGCTTTGCCCTGACCGCTACGGATCGCGCCGCAGACCGCGTGGTAATCGATCTCTACGACCTCGATGCCGGCAGCAGCGAAACCCCCGTGGTGACCAAGCGTGCCCAGAGCGACGATCGCCGCGACATCATCATCGCCATCGATGCAGGCCACGGCGGTGAAGATCCCGGAGCCCTTGGGCCCGGTCGCCTGCAGGAAAAACAGGTGGTGCTGGAAATCGCCCGGGAGCTGAACGGCCTCTTTGAGAAGGAGCGCGGCTTCAAGCCCACGCTGATCCGCAGTGGTGACTACTACGTGAGCCTGCGCGGACGCCGGGATCTGGCCCGCAAACGCCGGGCCGACATGTTTGTATCGATCCACGCCGACGCCTTTCGCGACAAGCGCGCCCGCGGCGCCTCGGTCTACGCGCTGTCCACCAGTGGCGCCACCAGCACCACGGCAAGCTACCTTGCCCAGCGCGAGAATGCGGCGGATGTCATTGGCGGCGTAAAAATCAGCGACAAGGAGGACACGCTGGCGATGACGCTGGCCGATCTGTCCATGACAGCCACCCTCGACAGCAGCCTGAATATGGGCGCCAGCGTGCTCGGTCAAATGGGTAGCTTTGCCCGGTTGCACAAGCGCCAGGTGGAGCAGGCGGGCTTTGTCGTACTCAAGTCGCCGGACGTGCCTTCGATCCTCGTGGAGACAGGTTTTATCTCCAATCCCGAAGAAGCGCGCAAGCTGGCGACAAAAAGTTATCGTCAGCGCATGGCCCGAGCGATTCACCAGGGTATTGTTGCGTGGTTCCGCGACCACCCCCCCACGGGATCACTGCTGGCCTATGAACGGGAGCAGGGCAGTCGCCAGTACACCATCGTCAGCGGTGATACGCTTTCGGGCATTGCCGACCGATTCAACGTGTCCCTCGCCAGTCTCAAAACCTACAACCAGCTGCAGAACAGTCGCATTCTTGTAGGCCAGACCCTGCGCATACCCGCCCGCTAACGAGCCCTTTATGTCTGTTATCAAGCGCCTCGAGCCCCGTCTCGCCAACCAGATCGCCGCGGGCGAAGTGGTGGAGCGCCCGGCGTCGGTGGTCAAGGAACTGCTTGAGAACAGTCTGGATGCGGGAGCCACGCGCGTCGACATCGAGGTCGAGGCCGCCGGTACGCGCCTGATTCGCATCCGTGATGACGGCGGTGGTATGGCGGCCGAGGACCTGCCCCTGGCCCTGGATCGCCACGCCACCAGCAAGATTGCGTCGCTGGAAGACCTGGAACAGGTGGGCAGCTTCGGGTTTCGTGGCGAGGCCCTGGCCAGCATCGGCTCTGTGGCGCGCCTCGAGGTCACGAGCAATGATGGCGATGACACCCGGGGCCAGGCGGCGAGCTGCGCCGGCCGCGATATGGCCGTGTCGCTGCGCCCGGCGGCCCACCCGCGCGGTACCACGGTAGAAGTAAGAGACCTGTTTTTTAACACGCCGGCGCGGCGCAAGTTCCTGCGCACGGAGCGCACGGAGTTCAATCATCTCGAAGATGTAGTGAAGCGACTGGCGCTGGCGCGCTTTGATGTGAGCTTCAGCCTGCGCCACAACGGTCGCCAGATTCACGATCTACGACGCTGTGTGGACGAGGGCGACCGCCTGCGTCGTGTGGCGCTGCTCTGCGGCCCGGGCTTTGTCGAGCACGCCCTGAGCGTCGAGCGCCACGCCGGTAAACTGCGTCTGTATGGCTGGGTGGCGCAGCCAACGTTCTCGCGCTCCCAGGCAGATCTGCAGCACTTTTTTGTCAACGGCCGCTACATCCGCGACAAGCTCGTGGTACACGCCGTACGCCAGGCCTTCAGCGATGTGCTGTACCAGGGGCGTCACCCCGCCTTTGCCCTGTACCTTGAACTCGATCCCGCCGAGGTGGACGTCAACGTGCATCCCACCAAACACGAAGTGCGCTTTCGCGATGGGCGCAGCGTGCACGGGTTTATCTACTCCACCTTGCACCAGGCTCTTGCAGACGTGCGCCCCGAAGAGGGGCAGGCGTCTGCGTATGACGCGCCATCGCCCCTCTCTACACCCGCGGGGCGCCTGGACCTGCTCACGGGGGAGCTGGTGCACCAGCGCGAGATGGGACTTACAGAATCCCGCGAGTCCGCAACACCGGGGCAGGGCGCATCGCGGCCCTACGCGCCGACGCCAACATCGTCCGGTAGCGCCCCCATGGCGAGCTATGGTCGCCTGTATGGCGGCGCGTCGGCCCAGGACGGCGACGCCGTCGCCGAGGGCGACGAGGGTACGATTCCTCCCCTTGGCTACGCCGTCGCGCAGTTGCACGGCGTGTACATTCTGGCGCAGAACCGCGACGGGCTGGTGCTGGTAGACATGCACGCGGCCCACGAACGCATCACCTACGAGCGTCTCAAGTCCGCGCGCGACGATGCCGGTATTCGCTCCCAGCCGCTGCTGGTACCCCAGACCCTGGCCGTGAGTCAGCGCGAGGCCGGACTGGTCGAAGAGCACAGTGAGCTGTTTCGCGGATTGGGCCTGACGGTGGAGGTGGCGGGCGAAGAGAGCCTGCTCGTGCGCGAGATCCCTGTCTCGCTGCAGGGGGCGGACGTAGAGCAACTGCTGCGCGACGTGCTCTCGGACCTGCTGGAGTACGGCAGCTCTGAGCGCATTGCCCGCCACGAGGATGAGCTGCTGTCGACCATGGCCTGCCATGGCAGCGTGCGCGCCAATCGTCGCCTCACGATTCCCGAGATGAACGCGCTGCTGCGCGACATGGAGATCACCGAGCGCTCCGGACAGTGCAACCATGGGCGTCCCACCTGGACGGCCCTGAGCATGGCTGAGCTGGACCGCCTGTTCCTGCGTGGGCGCTGAGGGCATCGCAATGCACGAGCCCCTGTTGTGCATCATGGGTCCAACGGCGTCGGGCAAGACCGATCTGGCCATCGCTCTGGCCGAGGCCCTCAACGGCGAGCTCATCAGCGTGGATTCAGCGCTGGTCTACCGCGGACTCGATATCGGCAGCGCAAAACCCGACTACCCCCACCATCTGGTCGATATCTGCGATCCGGGCGAGGCGTATTCGGCCGCGCGTTTCGTCGACGATGCCCGCGATGTGCTGGCCGATGTAAGGGCGCGGGGCCGCCGTCCCATTCTGGTGGGCGGCACCATGCTGTATTACCGCGCGTTGCTACAGGGCCTTGCTCCCATGCCTGGTGCAGACCCGGCGGTGCGTGCCGAGATCGAGGCCCAGGCGCAGCGCGAAGGCTGGCCGAGCGTACACCGTGCCCTGGCGGCGGTGGACCCCGACTCCGCGGCGCGTATCCACCCCAATCACTCCCAGCGTCTGATGCGGGCGCTGGAGGTCTACCGGGTGGCGGGGCGTCCCCTGTCGGCGATTCACGACGCTGACGAAGCGGGGGCCTCGATACCGTCGATACCCATCGCCCTGGCGCCGCGGGAGCGCACCGTGCTGCATGAGCGCATCGCGCGCCGATTTCACGCCATGATGGACGCGGGTTTTTTGGCCGAAGTGCGCGCGCTCCACGATCGGAGCGATCTGCATGGGGATCTGCCCGCCCTGCGCGCTGTGGGCTACCGGCAGCTCTGGGAGCATCTGGACGGCGAGTGCTCGCTCGATGAGGCGATTGAGCGGGGCATTGCCGCGACCCGGCAGCTGGCAAAGCGGCAGTTCACCTGGCTGCGAAAATGGCCGGACCTGCGCTGGCTGCATACCGATGCCGAGGGGCGGGTACTGGACTGGACCGGGGTGGCAGGTGAGTCGTTTTCGGCCACGCAGTCCGATCCATTCGATCTGGTCTTGAACTATCTAACTGCCAACCCAATGTAGTAAGCTCAGACGACGCATCGCCGTAGCGCGCTATGCGGTGTTCGTGTCTTGCCTCAGGCCGGTCTATCCGGTCGTGGCATACGCGGGTTCCGAAGTCTCATTGCAACGCGGTGCGGGGTATCTTCTTCGCTGGTAAAAATGCGTCAGGCTATTGAAAGCCAAGGGTTTTTCAGCGAAGGAATTCGGTTTTTTTAGGCTCGATTTGAGCCCCAGAAGTGCCATAACGGCCTAAGGAGAATGTGTCATGTCAAAGGGGCACACGCTACAAGACCCTTATCTGAATCTGCTGCGCAAGGAACGGGTACCCGTATCCATCTACCTTGTGAACGGCATCAAACTGCAGGGCCAGATCGAATCCTTCGATCAGTTTGTGGTTCTGCTCAAGAACACGGTCAGCCAGATGGTGTACAAGCACGCCATCTCCACCGTGGTGCCCGGACGCGTGGTGCGTATGCCCATGCAGAATCCGGCCGCCGATGACGGTGACAGCTAGGCCAGATCTTTCGGTGAACCAGCTCCGACCGGGTAGCGGTCGGGGCGGGTTTCCCAAGGCGGTAAGACTTGTTTTTTGAACGTCCGGGCGATGCGCCAGAGGACGGGAACGCGGCTGCGGCACAGGAAGGCGAGCGCGCGATTCTCGTCACCCTCAATCTTGACGGTGACAACGAAGGCATTGATCCCCATGAATTCGAAGCCCTGGTGACCTCGGCCGGGGGCACACCCGTGGCCTACATCGGTGGGCAGCGGGCGGCACCCAATGCGCGCACCTTTGTGGGCGCGGGCAAAGTCGACGAAATCGCGGCGCTGGTGCAGGCGGAATCCGCCAGCCTGGTGATCTTTAACCACGCCCTCAGTCCCAGTCAGGAGCGCAACCTCGAAAAGGCGCTGAAGTGCCGCGTGCTCGATCGCACCGGCCTGATTTTGGACATCTTCGCCCAGCGCGCGCGAACCCACGAAGGCAAGCTGCAGGTCGAGCTCGCACAGCTGCGCCACATGAGCACCCGCCTCGTGCGCGGCTGGACCCACCTGGAACGCCAGAAGGGCGGTATCGGCCTGCGCGGTCCGGGTGAGACGCAGCTCGAGACGGACCGTCGCCTGCTGCGGGCGCGCATTCGCTCGATCAGTTCGCGCCTGGAGCGCGTGCGGCGCCAGCGCGGCCAGGGGCGTCGCTCCCGCCAGCGCGCCGAAACACCGACGGTGGCGCTGGTGGGCTATACCAACGCGGGCAAATCCACGCTGTTCAATGCGCTGACCGAGGCCCGGGTTTACGCCGCGGACCAGCTGTTTGCGACGCTGGACCCGACGCTGCGGCGCCTGGAGGTGCCGGCACTGGGTACCGTGGTGCTCGCCGACACCGTGGGCTTTATCGCCGGCCTGCCGCACAGCCTGATCGAGGCGTTCAAGGCCACGCTTGAAGAAACCCGCGAAGCGGACCTGCTGCTGCACGTAATCGACGCGGCGTCTGAGTCCCGTGACGATCACCGCGTTGAAGTCGAGAGCGTGCTGCGCGAGATCGACGCCGGTGAACGACCGGTGCTCGAGATATACAACAAGATTGACCTGCTTGAGGCCGAGGCGCGTATCGATCGGGACGAGACCGGTAAACCGGTACGGGTGTGGTTGAGTGCCATGCAGGGCGCAGGCCTTGAGTTGCTGGTCGAGGCCCTGGCGGAGCGCCTGGGTGAGGATCTGGTCTGCGAGACCGTGGACCTGGGGCCCGAGCGGGCCCGGCTGCGGGCGGCCCTCTATGCCATGGCGGCGGTTGAGGAAGAAACCTATCGCGACGATGGTGGCACGCAGTTGCGGGTGCGCCTGCCCCGCGGCGACTGGGACCGCCTGCTGGCCCGCGAGGGACTCTGATCGTCGCAGATGGCGGAGCAAACCCTGAACAGAAACGATGTTAGCGGCGCTGATTTTGCTAGAATGGCGCGCTTCACGAACCAAGGAGAATAGGCATGGCCTGGAATGAACCGGGTGGTGGCAACAACAATCGCGACCCCTGGGGCGGTGGCAACCAGGGACCGCCGGACCTCGACGAGGCCCTGAAGAACCTGCAGAAGAAGTTTGGCGGGATTTTTGGGGGTTCCGGTGGCAGCGGAAGCGGAGGATCTGCCTCGGCGCTGCTCGTGCTGCTCGTTGGTGCGCTGCTGGTTTGGGGCCTGATGGGCTTTTATCAGATCGATGAACAGGAGCGCGCCGTTGTGCTGCGCTTTGGCAAGTATCACGACACGGCCCGCCCGGGTCTGCAGTGGAACCCGCCGCTGATCGACGAAGTCATTCGCGTGAACACCACCAAGGTGCGTGCAGCTTCTTTTCGCGAGATCATGCTGACGCAGGACGAGAACATCGTCGAAGTCCGGCTGTCGGTGCAGTACGTGATTGATAACGTGAAGGATTTCGTCCTGCAGGTACGTGACCCCGAGAACTCCCTGCAGCACGCGACCCAGAGTGCCCTGCGTCACGTCGTGGGGGGCATGACCATGGACCTGGTGCTCACCGAGGGGCGCTCCCAGATCGCTACAGAGGTGCGCGAGCGCCTGCAGGACTACCTGTCCATGTACGGCACTGGCATACGCCTGTCGGCGGTGAACGTGGATGACTCCAAGCCACCGACCCAGGTGCAGGCGGCCTTTGATGATGTGATCAAGGCCCGCGAGGACGAGGAGCGCGTGAAGAACGAGGCCCAGTCCTACGCCAACGGCATCGTGCCCGAGGCGCGAGGCAAGGCCCAGCGCCAGATCGAAGAAGCCAGCGCCTACCGCGAAGAGGTGATCGCCAACGCTGAAGGTGAGGCCGACCGCTTCAACAAGTTGCTGGCCGAGTACCGCAAGGCACCGGAAGTGACGCGCGAGCGTCTGTATCTGGATGCGGTGCAGAACGTACTGGCGAACACCAGCAAGGTGATGGTCGACGTGGAGGGGGGCAACAATATGATGTACCTGCCCCTCGACAAGCTGGGTGCTGGCAGCGCGTCCATGGGACGCGGCGCTGTGCCCTTCGAGATCAACTCGAGCAATATTCGGGAACTGACCGATGCGGTGACGGAGCAGCTGCGGCGCGACGCCGCGGCCCAGCAGTCCCGCCGGGGGAGCCGCTGATATGTCTGGACGTAATCTGACTTTTCTGGTGATCGTTGTGCTCGGCCTGTTCGTGGCGACGAATGCACTGTATGTGATCAAGGAAACCGAGCGCGGCGTTCTGCTGCGCTTTGGTGAGGTGGTGGACCCGGATCTGAAGCCCGGCCTGCATGTGAAGGTTCCCTTCGTGAACAACGTGCGCAAGTTCGAGGGACGGGTGCTGACCGTGGATTCCCAGCCCGAGCGTTTCTTTACCCAGGAACAGAAGGCGCTGATTGTGGACTCTTACGCCAAGTATCGCATCGCCGATACGGCCAAGTTCTACACTGCGACCAACGGCGAGGAGTCCCGCGCCGCGGGCCTGTTGTCCCAGCGCGTCAACGACGGCCTGCGTAACCAGGTGGCGATCCGCACGATTCAGGAAGTGGTATCCGGCGAGCGCGATCAGCTCATGGATGTCATCAAGAAAGAGCTGGACGTGGTGGCCCGCGAGGAGCTGGGCGTCGAGGTGGTGGATGTGCGCGTCAAGCAGATTGACCTGCCCTCGGATGTCTCCGAATCCGTCTATCGGCGCATGAACGCCGAGCGTGAGAAGGAAGCCCGGGAGCGTCGCTCCCAGGGTCAGGAGCTCGCCGAGGGGATTCGCGCCGCAGCGGACCGCGAGGTCACCGTGATTCGCGCCAACGCCTATCGCGAAGCCGAGCAGATTCGTGGTGAGGGTGATGCCGAGGCGACCCGCGTGTACGCCGAGGCCTTTGGCCAGGACCCCGAGTTCTACGCCTTTACGCGCAGCCTGCGCGCCTACCAGGATGCCTTCAGTGGCAGCGGCGATGTGCTGTTGGTGCAGCCCGACAGTGACTTTTTCCGCTATCTGAAAGACTCCAGCGGCGGCAACTGAGCCGCCGCAAAAACGGGGCCGCAGGCCGGCCCCTGTGCTAACATTCGTCAACCGTGGAGCGGGTTGCGCCTCTGGGCGCGATCAGGTCTGCGGTTTTTTCTTGGGGGATTCGTAGCGTGGATTTCTGGCAGGTATTTCCTGCGGCGGTGGCACTGGTCTTCGTGTTCGAGGGCATGTTGCCGTTCATCAGTCCTGCGCGCTGGCGGGCGGCCTTTGCCATTGTGGCGCAGATGGACGACGCGAGTATCCGGCGCTTCGGCCTGGGCAGCATGCTCTTTGGCATCGGTATTCTCTATCTTGTGAACTAGTTGACAAGGTCCTGACGTGAACCACGACAGCTCAGATCGCCGCAGCACTCGCCGGCCGTGGCAGCTTCCCGATGGCATAGACGAACTGCTGCCAGAGGCCGCCGCACACGTTGAATCCCTGCGCCGCCGCCTGCTGGATTGCGCGGCGGGCTGGGGCTACCAGCTCGTTATGCCGCCCATGGCAGAGTACACCGATTCCCTGCTGGTGGGCGTGGGCGAAGACCTGGACCTGCTCACCTGTAAGTTTCCCGATCAGCTCAGTGGTCGCATGCTGGGCCTGCGCGCCGACATCACACCCCAGGTGGCGCGCATGGATGCGCACAGCCTGCCCGGTGAGCAGATCAACCGCCTGAGCTATGCCGGCACCACGCTGCATGCGCGAGCCCGATCGCTGGCCGCGTCGCGCTCGCCCCTGCAGCTGGGTGTGGAGCTTTATGGTGAGGCGAGTCTGAGCGCCGACATCGAGGTCATCGACCTCATGCTCACGATGCTCGCCGAGGCAGGGATTACCATAGATGATGAACTCACCCTGGACCTGGGCCATGGTGATCTGGTGCGACACGTGCTCGAGCAGTGCGTAGACGGCGACAGTGCCCTGGAAGCGGCGCTGTTCGATGCGTTGCAGCGCAAGTCCCGTCCGGACCTGGAGGCTTTGCTGGCTAAAGTCCCCAACGACGATGGCGCGCTGCTTGAGCTGCTGGACCTGCACGGCGATATGGGCGTGCTCGATCGCGCCGAGGCCCGCTTTGGTACGGCAGACGCCGCGGTTGCCCGGGCCCTGGCGGATATTCGCGGGCTGGCCGATGCGGTGCAGCAGCGCCATCCGGGTGTGTCGTTGTACGTCGACCTGGCGGAATTGCGCGGTTACCACTATCACACCGGGGTGGTGTTTGCCGCCTATGCCCGCGGCCTGGGCGAAGCGCTGGCTCGCGGTGGACGCTACGACAACGTGGGCGAGGTTTATGGCCGGGCGCGTCCCGCCACGGGCTTTGCCACGGATTTACGTGTGCTGGCCTCGCAGGTATCGGTGGCGCCGCCGCAGACCGACGCCATAGCAGCACCCGTGAGTGACGACCCGGCGCTGGCGGCAGAGGTCGCGCGCCTGCGGTCCGAGGGCCAAACGGTGATTATGAGCCTGGATGGAAATGCCGATCCGCGTTGCGGACGGCAGCTGAGTGAAATCGACGGACGGTGGCAGGTACTGCCAAAGCAAGGAGACAAGGCATGAGCCGGAACGTGGTGGTCCTGGGTACCCAATGGGGTGACGAGGGCAAGGGCAAAATCGTCGATCTGCTGACCGAACGCGTCGATGCGGTCGTGCGCTTTCAGGGCGGACATAACGCCGGTCACACCCTGGTGTGCGACGGTGTCAAAACCGTACTGCACCTGATTCCCTCGGGGATTCTGCGCGAAGACGTACTGTGCTGCATCGGCAACGGCGTGGTGCTGGCACCCGATGCCCTGCTCAAGGAGATCGCCGAGCTCGAAGCGCGCTCCGTGCCCGTGCGTGAGCGCCTGCGCCTGTCGCCGGCCTGCCCGTTGATCCTGCCCTATCACGTGGCCCTGGACCAGGCGCGCGAAGCCCGTCGCGGCGAAGGCAAGATCGGTACGACGGGCCGTGGTATTGGCCCCGCGTATGAAGACAAAGTGGCCCGTCGCGGCCTGCGCCTGGGCGACCTGCAGGACGCAGCGCGCTTTGAGCGCAAGCTGCGCGAGGTGATGGAATACCACAACTTCCAGCTCACCCATTACTACGGCGCCGACGCCCTGGATGTGGACGAGGTACTGCAATCAACGCTGGAGATGGGTGAACAGCTGCTGCCGATGATGGCGGACGTCACGGCCATGTTGCACCAGCTGCGCGCCGAGTCGCGCAATATTCTGTTCGAGGGTGCCCAGGGCTCCCTGCTGGACATCGACCACGGCACCTATCCCTTCGTGACGAGTTCCAACACGACCGCCGGCGGCACCGCCACGGGCTCGGGCTTCGGGCCGCTGTATCTGGATTACGTGCTGGGGATCACCAAGGCCTATACCACCCGCGTGGGGTCGGGACCGTTTCCCACCGAGTTGTTCGACGAGACCGGCGCGCATCTGGCCAAGCGCGGCCACGAGTTTGGTGCGACCACAGGCCGGGCTCGCCGCTGCGGTTGGTTCGACGCGGTTGCGCTGCGCAATGCGGTCAACATCAACTCCGTCAGTGGCCTTTGCCTGACCAAGCTCGACGTGCTGGATGGCCTCGAAGAGATCCAGATCTGCATCGGCTACCAGAACGCCGCCGGTGAGCCGGTGCCCAATCCCATGGATTCTGACGATTACGACGGTCTGGTACCGGTCTACGAGACGGTGCCGGGGTGGTCCGAATCCACCGTAGGCGCGCGGTCCCTGGACGACCTGCCCGCCGCGGCGCGGGACTATATCGCCACGATCGAAACGGTGGTCGGTGCGCCCATCGACATCATTTCAACGGGACCCGACCGCGTCGAGACCATCGTACTGCACGACCCCTTCGCCTGAGCATCGGCGCAATCTTCTCCGTTCCTCCCGCCCGTGGGGGTAGCTTCGTCGGCCGTTGCGCACGCAGCGGTTGGCAGCAGGGCCACGCTCAGTGACAACGGCTCAGTGATAACGCTGCCGGTACTCGCTGTAGCTGATACCGGTCCAGCGGCGGAACGCGCGGTAGAAACTGTTGACCTCAAGATACCCGAGTTCGTCTGCGAGACATTTGCCCGGCAGCCAGCGTTCGCGCAACCGCGACTCGCAGCGGTACTGCCGCGCCCGGTCCAGTAGAAACTGGTAGCTTGTGTGATCGCAGCGCAGTCGCCGGCGCAACGTCGTGCAACTGATGCCCAGGGATTCGGCGACGGATTCAGAGCGCAGGCGCGAAAGATCGCCATCCAGCAGCATACGCAGCACCCGCTCTGTCGTTCGTGACAGGGGCATGAAGGTGGCGGTTTCTTCGACTCCCGCGGTGCTGCCCTGTTCCGAAGTCTGCAGGCCCGAAGACGAACAGGCGGGCTGCCTGCGGGACAGCGGTTGCCGTGGTGCGTCGCGTTCAGCGTCGTGCGCCTCCTTTGCCAGCGAATCGAACTGCTGCCGCAGTGCGGGTGGAAGAGGACCGGAAGCTCCATCTGGGAACGTACCAATGGCGGAGCCAGCCGTGGCTTGAGCACCCGCGCTGTCTCCGGGGACTGATGCGCCAGAGGATGAGGTACTCGGGCTGAAACGATTGCGGTGTGAAGAAACGGAAGGGCGATAGCCCGGTGGCGTGGCGTGCGCACGCTTGCGTGTGTCCATGTTCGGAGCCTCCTTGCTCGATGGATAAAAACCGCCATCCGTGGCGGTGTGTGCCTTGGCACCTGTCAGAGCTTAGCAGACGGTCGGCCTTCTGGCAGTCCCCGGTATCGGGGCTGGGCGGTATTGGCGAAAGTGCCGGGCTCAGTCCAGGGCAAAATCGTCGGGGACCGGGCAATCCATCACGGCGGCGACGGCGATCACGAGCTCCCGCTCCACCACGCTCACTTCGCCATCGTCAGCCGCCGCCAGCGCCAGCGCCTTGAGAATGCGGGGTTTTAGCAGGGGGTAGCAGTCGGCAAGCTGGTGCACGCCGCGACTGAACTCCGCCACGGAGCATTGCTCCAGCGGCAGCAGGGTCAGTTGGGGCAGGTCCAGGCTGTCGGTGGCGACGGCAAAGGCCGCCTCACTGCTGCCGTCTCCCTGGTGGGCCAGCACCGACAGCACCTGGCGCAGCGGGCCTCGGACTTTTTTGAGGTGGCGGTAGCGTGGCCGGCTGCGTTCTACCTGCAGATACTCGGGGTCGAGATAGTGGCGGATCAATTGGAACAGGCACCACTCAAACAGATCGGTCTGCCGATCAACACGAATCACTGCCAGCAGCGTGGATTTGAACTGGCGGTACTGCGGTGTCGACATCTCTCGCAGCGCGGGTATCGCCCGGGCGATCAAGGGAAAACGCTCCCCCGGCGCGAGGCCGGTCAGTAGGGGCAGCAGATCTTCCACGGCTTCCGCCTGCCCCCGCGCACCGTGCGTCGCGACTGCCTCCAGCGATGCGGCTTCGTTGCCGCCCCGGACGCATAGCAGTCCAAGGGCGATCGCCGAGGCGCCCAGGGGGTTTTCCAGTGCTTCTTCGACCTCCGGCGGTATCTCGGGATCGGCGATTTCGGCTTCCGGTGGCGCAGCGGTCAGGGCATCTACCGCTACCGCATCGGCGCCGATATCGATACCCATCTCGCCAATAAAGTCCTCGTCGGCGAGCACCGAAGCTGCTGCGGCCGCGACCAGCGCCGCGCGGCCGACACCGGCCTGGGCGGCGTCTTCGGTGAGGGGCTGTACGCCGTAGCGAACCTCAGCGCGCTCAATGAATTGTCCGTTCCACTGCTTGTCCAACCGCCGGATGCGCTGTTCCAGCGGCGGGTGCGTGGCAAAACCCTCCCACAGACGGTGGCGAACCTCGCCGAAAAAGATGTGGGACATCTCGGGGGCGCGGGCCGCGTGCACCAGGGTGCCGGGCAGAAATCCGCCGATAACCTTCAGCGCATTGGCAATGCCCTGGTTGTCGCGCGTGAACTGCACGGCGCTGGCGTCGGCGAGGTACTCCTTCTGGCGGCTGATGGCGGCCTTGATAAAACCCGCGGCAAGAGAGCCCAGCCAGCCGATGGTGAGCAGCCCCAGGCCAACCACCGGCAGGGCAGCGGTCCGGTCGTTGCGCCGATTGCCGCCGCCGTAGGCGCCCCAGCGCAGCATGAAGTGCCCCACATCGCCGATAAAGGTGATGCCCTTGAGCAACGCCGCCAGACGGATTCCCAGACGCATGTCGCCATTGAGAATGTGACTGAACTCGTGGCCGATGACGCCCTGCAGTTCTTCGCGATTGAGTTGCAGTAACGCTCCCCGGGTGACGGCAACCACGGCATCGGCGGTGCCCTGTCCAGCGGCGAAGGCGTTGATACCCCGTTCATTGGGCAATACATACAGGGCGGGAACGGGCATGTTGGCGGCGAGGGCAAGTTCTTCGACCACATTCAGGCAGCGTTGCTCATAGCGGTCCTCGCTGAAGCCCTGGATGCGTCGACCGCCCATGCTTACGGCGACGCTCTTGCCACCCGAAGACAGTTGCATCCAGCGCACCATCGACACCAGGCCGATGGTAGCGCCGACGATCATGGCCACCATCAGAAAGCGCTCCCACGAAAAGGCGCGCAGATAACCCTGCCAACCGGTGCCGCCTACGTACAGGTTGTAATCGCCGGTGAACCACACCAGGGCGGTGACCAGCACATTCACCAGGACGATGATGAGCAGCGTGGCCAGCGCGAAGAGCACGACCAGGTAGCGCGTATTGCGGCGCGCCCGCTCCTGCTGGGCGAAGAAATCCACGGCCTCGGGCCGTCAGTGCGTCAGAAGCTGACTTTGGGCGCCGCCTGTATCTGCGCGGAGTCATCGAACTCCAACAGTTCGGCATCGGCCGGGTGGCCAAAGGTTGCGGCAAGCACCACGGGCGGGAAGCTCTGGCGGTAGGTGTTGTAGGCCATGACCGCGTCGTTGTAGCCTTGGCGGGCGAAGGCGACGCGATTCTCGGTGGTGGTCAGTTCTTCTGACAGCTGCTGCATGTTCTCGCTGGCCTTGAGGTCGGGGTACGCTTCCATGGTCACATTGAGTTTGCCCAGGGCTCCCTGCAGGTTGTTCTCGGCACTGGCCAGCGACGCCATGCTCGCGCCGCCACCGTTCTCTGCCAGCGCCTTGAGTACCGCCGCAGCCTCGTTACGGGCGGTCACGACCGCATCCAGTGTCTCGCGCTCGTGGGCCATGTAGGCCTTGGCGGTTTCCACCAGATTGGGAATCAGGTCGTAGCGCCGCTTGAGCTGTACCTCGATCTGCGCAAAGGCGTTTTCAAAGCGGTTCTTCAGGCTCACCAACGTGTTGTAGATGTTGATGACATAGAACACCAGGCCCAGCAGGACCACCCAGAACACGATGGTGGAAACTTCCATGATTCGCTCCTTCAACTGCCTTACGGCGTAATTTCCGGTTTCAATGACCCGGGGTGCTTGCTCATTGTACGGCGCTCAGTGTCACGGGAACGCCGTTGACCGCGGCGTTACCCGACAGCTCGTCGAGGTACGCCGCGTCGGTCACATCGTTACAGGATACACCGGCGTTGGCGACGGCGGTGTCCATGCGTATGCCCTTGCGGTGGTGACCAAAACCGTGGGGCAGGCTGACCACCCCGGGCATCATATCGGTCGAGGCCTGAACCGTGACCGTCACCTCGCCACTGCGCGAGCGCAGCAGTGCCTGGCCGCCGTCCGTCAGTGCATGCGCTGCCATGTCATCGGGGTGCACCAGCAGCTGGTCGCGGGCTTTGCCTTTTACGAGACGGTGGTAGTTGTGCATCCAGGAATTGTTGGAGCGCACATGGCGGCGTCCAATCAGGCGCAGGCTTGCGTCCCGGTCCTCGCCGCTGAATTCCTGGGCAAGTCGCCCCAGGTCGGCAATGGCCTGCGGCGTGGCACAGGCAATGGTCTTGTCGGCGGTGAGCAGACGCTCCGGGAGCATCGGTTTGAGCGGGCCGAGGTCGACGCCCGACGGATGCTCACGCAGCTTGTCCAGGCTGAGGTCGTGCTCTGTATCTTTGCCATAGGGTCCAAACTGCAGGCCAATATCCACGAGCTGGTGCGGGGGCATGTTCTCTTTGGCTTCTTCGCCCAGCGCCAGTGCAACGCGCTCGCCCAGCGCCGTGAAAATCTCCCAGTCGTGCAGTTTGTCTGCCGCCGGTGCGAACACGGCTTCGCTGTAGCGCGCCGTATTGCGCACCGCGTTGATATGAAATGCGATGTCGTAGTGATCATGTTCCAGCGGCGAAGTGGGGGGCAGGATGATATGGGCGTGGCGTGTGGTCTCGTTGATGTAGGGATCCAGCGACACCATGAATTCCAGCTGGGGCAGCGCGTCGTCCAGGGCCGCTCCATCGGGTGTCGACAGCACCGGATTGCCGGCACCGGTGAACAGCACGCGAATCTGTCCGTCGCCGGGTGTCGTGATTTCTTCTGCCATCGCGGCGGCGGGCAGTTCCCGGTCGAATTCCGGCAGGTTGCGAACGCGGCTGCGGTGACGGTCAAAGCCGCCGGGGCCGGTGCGCGGTACCTGGTCCACGGCGGGTAGCGTAAACAGGCTGCCGCCCTCGCGGTCCAGGTTGCCCGTGGCAATGTTGATGAGCTGGATCAGCCATTGGCACAGGGCGCCAAAACGCTGGGTGGACACGCCCATGCGTCCGTAGCAGATCGCCGCATCTGCTGCCGCAAACTCGCGGGCAATTCGCCGCGTCGTTTCTGCATCGATGCCCGTATGATTCGCAGCATGCTCCGGTGTAAAAGGCGCTACGGCAGTAGCGACCTTGTCGAGTCCCGTCACAAAGTCCTGCAGGCGGCCGGGCTCTGCGAGTCCTTCGTCGAACAGCGTGTGCAGCACGGCAGCGAGGAACAGGGCATCGCTGCCGGGCGCGACAAACAGATGCTCGTCAGCCAGCGCGGCGGTTTCGGTTCGACGGGGATCCAGCACGACAAGCTTGCCCCCACGCGCCTGCATGTCTTTGATGCGTTTTTTTACATCGGGCACGGTCCAGATGCTGCCATTGCTCGCCAGGGGATTGGCACCGAGCATCAGAAAATAGTCGCTGCGGTCGATATCGGGAATCGGGAACAGGGATTTGTGGCCAAAGAGCCACAGCGACGCCAGATGGTGCGGCAGTTGATCCACCGAGGTGGCGGAAAACCGGTTGCGGGTGCGCAGCCAGCGAAACAGGTGATTCTGGTGCGTGAGCATGCCGTAGTTGTGTACCGAGGGGTTGCCCAGGTAGACCCCGATGGAATCCACGCCGTGCTCGTTGCGGGCCTTGATGAGGGCGTTCGCTGTGGTATCCAGGGCCTCGTCCCAGCTGATCTGCATCCAGGATACGCTGCCGTCGTCATTGTCGATGCGCTTAACGGGGTATCGCAGCCGGTCCGGATCTTCGTGAATATCCTGCAGGGCCACGGCCTTGGGGCAGATGTGCCCTCGGGACAGGGGGTCATCGGGATCCCCCTTGATAGAGAGGATTTCTTCTCCGCGGGTCTCGATCAGTACGCCGCAGATGGCTTCACAAAGGTGGCAGGCGCGGTAGTGAGTTTCGATCATGGTGTGTTCTCTGTCGTTATTCTTGCGCAAGGGCGAGGGAAGATTCTTCAGCACTTGGCCCTCGAGGTCCAGTAGCCTGGAGATTGAGTAGCCTCAATACTCAGTGGCGCGTTTTAGCTCTGGGCACAGTACTTGCTACACTCTCGGGAGGTTCGGCGAGTTTTCGCCACCGGCCGCGGGGTGCGGTCGGGCCGCTAAGAGGTGTTGCCATGGAAGATTGCTGGAAGCGCTATCGCGCCGACAACTATTTTGATGAGTTGATCACGGCCAAGGGTTCGCCGCGGCAGGTCGCCCGACCGGCGGTGAAGCTGCTGCGTGAGATGGAGCGCGACGATCTCGACGCGCGTCGCGCCGCCGCCGAGGCTGCGATCCGCGAGATGGGCATCTCATTCACCGTCTACAGCGAAGCGGGCAACATCGACCGTGCCTGGCCCTTTGACCTGATCCCCCGGGTGATTACGGCGCGCGAGTGGACGCAGGTGCGGCGGGGTCTGGAGCAGCGCAGCCGCGCCCTGAACCTGTTCATCAACGACGTATACAACAAGCAGAAGATCTTCGCCGACGGCGTGGTGCCCGCCGAGACCGTGCTGGAATCGACCAACTTCAAGGAACAGTGCATGGGCGTCACGCCGCGCTATGGCGTGTGGGCCCATATCTGCGGCTCGGATCTCATTCGCAACAGCGACGGGCATTTTTACGTGCTCGAAGACAACCTGCGTGTGCCCTCCGGCGTGTCGTACATGGTGGAGAATCGCGAGATCACCAAGCGGACCCTGCCCGAGATCTTCCAGAACTACAGCATTCTGCCGG
>JAUIMF010000043.1 GCA_030433415.1 Gammaproteobacteria bacterium
CGGGGAAGACGCCGCGGTGGCCGACGCCATCGAGCAGCACTACTGGCCCAAACAGGCCGGCAGCGCACTGCCCGAGGCTCCCGTGGCCCTGAGCCTGGCCCTGGCCGACCGCCTGGATACGCTGGTCGGTATCTTCGGGATCGGCCAGCCTCCCACCGGCTCCAAGGACCCCTTTGCCCTGCGGCGGGCCTCCATCGCCGTACTGCGCCTGCTGATCGAGAAAGGTGCGGAATTGGATCTGCGCGAATGCCTGGACCGGGCATGCGGCCAATTCCCAAATGGAACTCTTGCGGACACTACGGTAGAAACCGTGCTGGCTTATGTACTGGATCGCCTGCCATCGCTGTACGAAGGCGAGGGCATTGCCGTCGACGTGTTCCGTGCGGTTCGCGCCACCGGTTGCACGGCGCCCGTGGACTTCGATCGGCGCCTGCGCGCCGTTCAGGCGTTTGGGGGACGGCCCCAGGCCGAAGCCCTCGCTGCCGCCAACAAACGGGTCCACAACATTCTGGCCAAGGCGGAAGGTCTCGGGAACACGTTTGAAGTAAGCACCAACTTACTTCAAGAGGAGCAGGAAAAGGCACTCTTCGAAGCCATTCATCGTGTAGAGAGCGAGAACGCGGCAAGCCTGGACCAGCGCGACTACGATGGTGCTCTGGGCCGCCTCGCAGAACTGCGCGATCCCGTGGACGCCTTCTTTGACGACGTGATGGTCAATGCCGACGACGAGGCCCTGCGCCAGAACCGTTTGCACCTGCTCGCACGTTTGCGCGCCCAGTTTCTGCTGATCGCCGATATCTCGCAGCTGGCGGCCTGAGGCCGCTGGCTGCAACGCAGCACCTGTAGCCCCGGGGCTACGCACCGCCCGGCGCGTGGCCTTGAGCCGCGCCGCCCTGCGCTACACTGGCGTCGCGTTTGCCAACACGGTTCGGCCATGGATTTTATCCTGCAGCTTGCAGAACAACTGCCTGACGACGTCAGCGGTGCCAGGGCTCTGGTTTATGCGCTGGGGGCCTTTACCCTCGGTGCCGCTATCACGTGGTTGCTGCGCGGCGTAGCACTCAAGCGCACGGTACTGCAACGTGACGACCTGACCGCCCGTCTAGAGGTGCAGGACCGGGAATTCGCCCATCAACAGGGCGAACTGCATCGACTGCTTGAGCAAACCGAGTCGCTGGAGAACCGACTCGACCAGCTTCAGCGCGAGCGTGAGCGCTTACTTGTGCAACATTCCCAGATGAATGAACGCCTGCGAGGTGATCGCGAGAAACATGGCGAACAGCTCGCGTTGCTCGAGAAAAGCCGCGAGCAGCTGAAAGTCGAGTTCGAACATCTTGCCCACCGCATTTTTGAAGAACGTGGTCAGCAGTTCTCCAACCAGAATCAGCAGTCCATGGAAGCACTGCTCAAACCCTTCGGCGAGCAGATTCATCGTTTTCAGACGCGCATCAACGAGGTGCACGAACAGTCCGTGCGCGGCAATGAGCACCTCGCCGGTGAGCTACGGCAGCTGCTGGGCGTGGGCTTGAAGATGAGCGACCAGGCCGAAAACCTGGCCCGGGCCCTTAAGGGCGACAAAAAAACCACGGGCAACTGGGGCGAGGTGCAGCTGGAGCGCACCCTGCAGCTCGCCGGTCTTGAGCGGGGCACCCATTACGAGGCGCAGGTGGGGCATCGCGACGCCGAGGGTCGCACGCGCATTCCCGACTTTGTCATCAAACTGCCCGACGGCAAGCACCTGATTATCGACAGCAAGGTGTCCCTGGTGGACTACGACCGGGCGGTGGCGGCAGAAACCGACGAGGAGCGCGCCGAGGCCCTGAAGGCGCACACCCAGGCCCTGAAGCGCCACATCGACGACCTGGCGTCCAAGGATTACGCCGGTTTGGGTGCGCTGGACAGTCCCGAACTCGTCTTTCTGTTCATGCCCATCGAGGCCGCCTACATCGAGGCGCTCAAGTTCAACCGCGAGCTGTTCAACGAGGGCTATCGCAAGAACGTGGTCATGGTGTCGCACACGACGCTATTGCCCATGCTGCGAACGGTAGCGAGTCTGTGGATTGCCTATCGCAGCAACCAGGAGGCGCGCGCCATCAGTGAAATGGCGGGCGAGATTTACAACAAGGTCTGTCTGGTGGGCCAACGCCTGGACGATATGGGCAGGACGCTGTCCACGGTCACAGGCAAGTACAACCAGACCGTGACCGCCCTGGTGGGCAAACAGGGCCTGTATGGCAAGGTCGAGCGCTTTAAAGGTGCGGCGGCGAATGCCAAGGGCGAGCTACCGACCCCCCAGGACCTGCACCCGAACATCGAGCACGATCGCCTGGGGGTGTTCGATGAAACTACCGCACCGTTTCTGCAGGCGGTAGATGACTCAGAAACCGTAGGTAACCGTGAATGTGGGCCCGTCGATCACCATATCAAAACCGATGGTGGATAGGCTTCGTTTCTGCTCCACGTCGATGTCCGTGTACTGGTAGCCCAGCGACGCGGTCCAGTTCTCAGCAAACCGGTAGTGCGCACGAACGTGCCCGTACACAAAATCACCGCTGTATTCGTCGATGTTGGCCGACAACCAGCCACCATTCATGGTCAGTCCCCAGCGCCCGGTGGAGTACAGGTACGAAAAGCGCAGATTCGGTACCGGCGCCAGCAGCGTCGCGCCAGCGCGATCGAGAGATGCTTCTTCTTCGTTGAGAAACGTCTGCACCTGCAGTGAGGCACCGAGGTCCAGAGCATGAATGCCGCCCCCTACCATGAGTTCGGAATTTTCTGATTCGTAGACCTGGTAAAGCACGTCGGCGAGATAGACATCAATCTCGACGTTCGCCCGCACATCGGCCCCGGCATCAACGGTGATGTCATCAAACTCGAAGGTCTCGCGCGCCGAGGCGAAACCCGTGCCGTCGAATTTTGATGCGGTGAGGATCAGCGCCCACTTGGGCTTGAAGCGCCAGCGGTACTCCAGAAAATAGTTCAGATCATCGTCCTGCACACCCAGACGCTCAAAATCCACCGCTGCGCTGCCACCACCATCCCGGGACGCGGTGATTTTCGGCGTGATGCCGGTAAAGGCCAATCCAACGGCCAGGTTGTGGGCCCGGCGAAACTGGCGCTCGTCTTCTGCGAACGCGGTGGCCCTTGTCAGCACCGCAATCAGCACCGTAATCAGCACCGCAACGCGGGCTGTCAAAAATCCGGGACCGGAACTACGCGTTGTCATCATATTTGTCATTGTTTTTCTCCTTGCGTCGTCCCGCCTCACCGCCATCCGGGCACAAAAACCATGATCTCATGGTGCCAAACGTCATCGCAGGGCCGCTTGAGCCGGATCAACGTTCCGTCTCGCGCAACTCGCCAACACCTGCACGAAGCAATCATCCGGTCATAAACACAGGACTGTTGCTGCATCTGGGTAACTTACCTTTCCACACGTCAAATCTGCAGAAAATATGTCGTGAGCCCTAGGTATTTTGCGTATTGGTCACAAATGAGGCGTAAGCTGTTGTTTCTTTCGCGTGTCCATCACTGTTCGAACGAATCACTTGAAAACACTTGGGAGCCACCAATGTTGCACAGAATAAAACACATTTTTGCTGCGCTGATCGCGCTGATCCTGGTCAGTATCCCCCTTGCCCAGGCTGGAGATACGCTGGATCGGGTCGTCAAAAACAAGACCGTGATCATCGGTATCTCGGGTGACCAGCCACCCATGAACATGCTCAACCGTCAGGACGAGCTGATGGGCTTTGACGTCGATCTCGCCCGCGCGATGGCCAGGGCCATGCACGCCAGGGTGGAGTTTGCGCAGATGCCCTTCGGTTCTCTCAGCAAGGCGCTGGCCGAAGGCAAGGTTGATATGGTGATTTCGGGCATGGCCATTACCGCCGACCGCTCCCGCACCGCCTCTTTCGCCGGGCCCTACATGATGGGCGGAAAATCCATTCTCGCCACGCGCGCCGCCCTCGATGGGATTGCCGCCGGTGGTATCGCCGCGGCTGAAGTAAAACTCGCGGCCCTCAAAAACTCGACCAGCGCGACCTTTGTGCGCGAGGCGGCCCCCAAGGCAACCCTGGTGGAGGTCGAGAACTACGACGAAGCGATCAAAATGGTGAAGAGCGGAGCGGTGGCCGCGATGGTCGCGGACGCCCCCGTGTGTACGCTGCAGGTATTGCGCAACCCCGATGCGGGACTGCTGACCCTGGACAAGCCCCTCACCATCGAGCCCTACGGTATTGCGGTACCCTCGGGCGATCCCGAATTCCTGAATCTGGTGCAGAACTTCCTGCGCACCTATGAGGGCACGGGTCTACTGAGCAAACTACGTCAGAAGTGGCTCGAAAGCAGCTCCTGGATTGCGGCGATGCCCTGACGATTGCCCGAGCGGGTCGGGCGGCAGGTCGCTGAGCGGCTCGGGCTGCGTGTTGCTGAATGAGTCGGGCGGCGGCTTGCCGCCCGGGCCTCACACATCCAGGTTGGCCACCGACAGTGCATTCTCTTCGATGAACTCCCTGCGCGGTTCAACCTGGTCGCCCATGAGCGTGGTAAAGATCTCGTCCGCCTGCATGGCGTCGTCGATCGTCACCTGCAACATCCGGCGGGTTTCGGGATCCATCGTGGTCTCCCAGAGCTGTTCCGGATTCATCTCACCCAGGCCCTTGTAGCGCTGGATGTTGTAGCCCCGGCGGGCTTCGCTCATCAACCAGGCCCAGCCCTCGGTAAACGATCGCGTCGCGAGGGTTTTCTCGCCGCGCTGGAAGTAGCCGCTCTCTTCGATAAGGTCCGTAAGGGTCTCGCCCAGGCTAGCCATGTCGTTGTAATCGCTGGAGCGGAAGAAGTCGGGACGCAGCGGAATCAGTCGCTCCACACCGTGGGCGAGCATGCGTACCAGGGGGTACCAGAGCCCCTCATCTTCGGCCCGGGCTTCAACGGTGTAGCTTATACCCTTGGTTTTCAGTGATTGTAAGCGCTTACTAACATTGTCGCAGTAAGTACTGACATCGGCCTCACTCTGCAGGGAGTCAACGCTGAGCCGGGGGGCATATACCAGTTCCCAAAGTACGTCCGCGGGATAGTGCCGTGAGCGACGGGACACAATCGATTCCACCGCCTGATAGCGCCCGACCAGGTCCGCCAGGCCTTCGCCGGTGATCGCTGGCGCATCGGCATTGACGTAAAGCGCAGCACCATCCAGGGCCGCTGACGTGAGGTATTCGGCCAGGGCATTATCGTCTTTCAGGTATTGATGCTGCTTGCCCTTGGCGATTTTGTACAGCGGAGGCTGCGCAATGTACACATGTCCGCGCTCGATAAGCTCGCGCATCTGACGGAAAAAGAAGGTCAGCAGCAGGGTACGAATATGTGAGCCGTCCACGTCGGCATCGGTCATGATAATAATGTGGTGATACCGGAGCTTGTCGGGATCAAACTCCTCTTTGCCGATACCACAGCCCAGGGCCGTGACGAGCGTGCCGACTTCGGCGGACCCCAGCATCTTGTCAAAGCGTGCCTTCTCAACGTTCAGGATCTTGCCTTTGAGCGGCAGAATTGCCTGAAAACGGCGATTACGCCCCTGCTTGGCAGAGCCACCGGCGGAGTCTCCCTCCACCAGATAGAGCTCCGAGAGTGAGGCGTCTTTTTCCTGGCAGTCAGCCAGTTTGCCCGGCAGACCCGCGATATCCAGAGCACCCTTGCGCCGGGTGATTTCGCGGGCTTTGCGCGCCGCCTCACGGGCGCGGGCGGCTTCGAGCATCTTGCTGACAACGGACTTGGCTTCGCCGGGGTTTTCAAGCAGATAGTCGCCAAAGTGCGTGTTCATTGCCTGTTCCACCGCGGTTTTCACCTCGGAAGACACCAGCTTGTCTTTGGTCTGGGACGAAAACTTCGGGTCCGGCACTTTTACTGAAATGATGGCCGTCAGACCCTCGCGGGCATCATCACCGGTTGTGTTTACCTTGGCCTTCTTCGCCAGGCCCTCGCGCTCGATGTAGCTGTTCAGGGAACGCGTCAGCGCAGAGCGGAAGCCCGCGAGGTGCGTGCCCCCATCGCGCTGGGGAATGTTGTTTGTGTAGCAGAAGATATTTTCCTGGTACGAGTCGTTCCACTGCAGCGCGACTTCAACGCCCGTGCCATCTTCGCCGTCCACCTGAAAGTGAAACGCCTTGTGAATCGGGCTCTTATTGCGATTCAGATAGGCCACGAACGCGTGCAAGCCGCCTTCGTAATGGTAGGTTTCTTCGCGGCCTGAGCGCTCATCGCGCAGCACGATCTCAATGCCTGAGTTCAGAAACGCCAGTTCGCGCAGGCGTTTGGCCAGCACGTCGTAGTCAAACTCGATATTGGTGAAGGTCTCTGCCGAGGGCTTAAAGCGAATAAGTGTGCCCGTCTTATCCGCGCTGCCCGTGACTTCCAGGGGTTTTTGCGGCACACCGTGGGAATAAGCCTGTTCGTGACGCTCTCCCCCGCGCCAGATCGTCAGCCAGAGGTCCTCAGACAGGGCGTTTACAACGGAAACCCCCACACCGTGCAGACCGCCAGACACCTTGTAGGTATTGTCATCAAACTTTCCGCCCGCGTGGAGCACGGTCAGGATGATTTCGGCGGCAGAGGCCCCCTCTTCGTGCATATCGGTGGGAATTCCACGCCCGTCGTCCTGTACAGAGACGGATTCATCAGGGTGGATGGTGATATCGATGCGCTTACAAAAGCCAGCGAGAGCCTCGTCAATGGAGTTGTCGACGACCTCAAAGACCATATGGTGCAGGCCCGTACCGTCATCCGTGTCGCCGATGTACATCCCGGGCCGCTTGCGGACCGCATCAAGGCCCTTGAGGACCTTAATTTTGGAGCCGTCATAATTACCGGAAGTGTCACTCATCTCTCTACTCCATTCCCTGCACGCCCATACAGGCACAGGATTCGCTTAATAGCCGGTGGTATCACCACCACTAGTGGGCGCTGGGCACCCCATGTTCCACGTGGAACATTGCCAAACCCTGCTCAAACCACTCCCCCGGCAGGGATTGCGGCTCAATACAGGTGATCAGACTTTGGGCCCCCGTCGAAGACAGTGCCCGGCAAACTCGTTCACAGCGCTCCTGATCCAGCTCTGCAGGCAAATCGTCAATCAAATACAGCACATCGGCCTGTCGGCTGGACAATAACTGCCCCTGGGCCAACTTCAGCGATGCCACCAGCAACTTCTGCTGCCCTCGTGACAGGGTATCTGCCGCCGAAAAGCCATCCACAGTCACCCGAATATCTGCTCGCTGTGGGCCCGTTTGCGTGAAGCCCTGCTCTCGGTCCGATAATTCGCCGCGTTGCAGTGCTTCGGCATAGGTTACGCTGGAGTCCCAGCCACACCGATACGACAGTGATACCTCGCCAATATCGGGCGCCAGACGCTCCAATAACGGCCGAAACACCTGCTCCAGCGCTTCAAGAAAGCGCCGGCGCCCCAGGGTTACCGCCTCGCCTTGTTCGGCGAGATCCGCCGTCCAGGGCGCTAATTCCTGACCACCAAGTTTACCACGACGCAAGAGGTGATTCCGCTGCAACAATGCCCGCTGAAAGCGTTGCCGGTGATCTCGTAACTCATGTTCCACGTGGAACAATCCCCAGTCGAGGAACCGGCGACGATTGGCGGGTTCGCCCACCAACAGGCTGTAACTCTCAGAATTCATAACGATCAGCGGAAGTTCATCCGCAAGCAAGGCCGCAGAACGACAGGCTTCTCCGCCTATCAATAAGGTCACTTCTCCATCTAAGGTTCGACGAACATCCAGCGCCCTCTTCGAGCCACTGGCTGTGCGGCACTCTCCCTGCACCGCGTAGACCTGCTCACCATGCGTTATCTGGGTTTTTACTGCGCCGGCACGGAACGACCGGGCAGTGCCTAGAATATGCGCCGCTTCAAGCAGACTGGTTTTGCCACTGCCGTTTTCACCAAAAACAAGGTTGTGCTGCGCCAGGGGACTGACACGGGCTTCGCGCAGATTTCGGTACTGAAATGCTCGCAGGGAGGCTAACAGGGGTTGGTTCTCCGCGGGAATTGGCGCACCGCCAACACTGAGCTTGCGCCAACCCCCTGAACGACCGGGTTCTTACAGCCGCATCGGCATGACGACGTATAGAGAGTCACCACCATCCGTTTCTTCAAGCAGTGCGCTGCTATTGGGGTCAGACAGTGAGAAACGCACGTTTTCGCCAGACAACACACCCAGAACGTCCAGCAAATAGCCCACATTGAAGCCGATTTCGAGGGAATCACCGCCGTAGGCGATAGACAGGCTTTCTTCTGCCTGTTCCTGTTCGGGGTTATTAGCGACGATCTCAAGGGTATTTTCCGAGAGCTTCAGGCGGACACCACGGTATTTTTCGTTGGAAAGGATCGCGGTGCGGGTAAACGCCTGGCGCAGTTCCATGCGGGAACCTTCCAGAATCTTGTCGGCAGAACGCGGCAGCACCCGCTCATAGTCGGGGAACTTGCCGTCAACGAGCTTGGACGTGAAGGTGAAGTCTTCTGTGGTGGCGCGCAGGTGGTTGGAGCCCAGGATAACCGTGACACCGTCATCGTCTTTTTGCATCAGGCGTGCCAGCTCGAGTACGCCTTTGCGCGGCAAGATCACCTGGGTGTCTTCAAGGTCCTTGAGCGTGCCGGGATACGTGCAGATCGCCAGGCGATGTCCATCGGTTGCCACAGCGCGCAAACGACCCGCTCTAAGCTCCCAGTACATGCCGTTCAGGTAGTAGCGCACGTCCTGCTGCGCCATGGCAAAGCCCGTGCGCTCGATCAGGCGCCGCAACTCACTTTGCTTCAGCGTGAATTGATGCGTGCCAATGCTGTCTTCAATGTTGGGAAATTCCCGGGCGGGAAGCGTCGCCAGGGTGAAACGACTGCGGCCACTGCGTACCGTGGCCTTACCATCGGCAACGGAAAACTGCAGGTCTGCGCCATCGGGCAGGCTCTTGCAGATGTCCGCGAGCTTTCGCGCGGGTACCGTGATTTCGCCTGCCTCGCCCGCATCGTCCAGAGTGAGCCGACCAACGAGCTCGACCTCGAGGTCCGTGCCCGTAATGGAAAGGCGGTTTCCATCCAGATTGAGCAGCACATTGGACAGTACTGGCAACGTCTGTCTTCGCTCAACTACCCCGGCAACAAGGTTAAGGGGCTTCAGAAGCGCATCACGCGATACGGAGAATTTCATTAAACTTCCTCAAACGGGAGACGTTCGGGCAACAAAACCGCGGTAGTTTAACGCATCCGCGAGGACTGTGGTGGTCCCAGGAACGTGTATTTGCCGCCTCTCAGGTCGTCAGAAGCCGCAACAGGTTTTTATAGTCTTCGTGGATGTCAGAGCTTGTTTCGCGCAGCTCCTTGATCTTGCGACAGGCATGCAGGACCGTGGTGTGGTCCCGGCCGCCGAAGCTGTCGCCAATTTCCGGCAGACTGTAGTTCGTGAGCTCCTTCGCCAGGGCCATGGCCACCTGCCGTGGGCGTGCCACGGAGCGGTTGCGCCGACGCGAATTCAGGTCCGCCACTTTGATCTTGTAGTACTCGGCCACCGTGCGCTGAATGTTGTCCAGGCTTACCTGCTTGTCCTGCAGGGCGAGCAGGTCCTTCAGGCTCTCCTTGACCAGCTCAACATCGATCGGTCGGCGAGTGAAGTTAGCGCTCGCTATCACCCGTTTCAGCGCCCCCTCTAGCTCTCGCACATTGGACCGAATGCGTTGGGCGATAAAGAAGGCCGCGTCTGGCGGCAGATCCAGCTGCGCCTGGGTCGCCTTTTTCATCAGGATCGCGACCCGCGTTTCGAGGTCCGGTGGCTCTACGGCCACGGTCAGGCCCCAGCCAAAACGGGACTTCAGCCGCTCCTCAAGACCCTCGATTTCTTTGGGGTAACGGTCACAGGTCAGGATCATCTGCTGACCACCCTCCAGCAGCGCATTGAAGGTGTGGAAGAACTCTTCCTGGGAACGATCCTTTTTGGCGAAGAACTGAATGTCATCAATCAGCAGCGCATCCACCGAGCGGTAGTAGCGTTTGAAGTCAGCAATCGCGTTCAACTGCAGCGCCTTGACCATATCGGCTACAAAGCGCTCGGAGTGCAGGTACACGATGCGCGCATTCGGTTTGCTGGCTTTCAGCGCGTTGCCCACGGCATGCATGAGGTGGGTTTTGCCCAGACCAACACCGCCGTAGAGAAACAGGGGGTTGTACGCATCACCGGGGTTTTCGGCCACCTGGTTCGCCGCCGCCAGAGCCAACTGGTTCGATTTGCCTTCGACAAAACTCTTGAAGGTGTAGTTGCGGACAAGGTTGTGCTGATGCTGCAACGCTTCGTGGACTTCTGACTGCGCGGCCTGGCCGTAATGTAGCGTTGATTCCACCAGCGTCGGCTCGCGGGTCGCCGCAGCGCTCTCATGCCGCGGCGTTTCTGATGCGGTCGATGCTCCCAGGGCAGGTTTTGGCGCCGGCGCGACTTGCGTACCGCCCACCACCGACAACGATGGGCCCCGTGAAACCGGCGGTGCGGCGGTGAAAGCCGGTGCAGCTCCCCCGGCGCCGATCTGGAGCGAATAGTTTGTTTGCCCGGACTGCAGCTCTCGAAGGAGTTCTTCAATGCGATGCGCGTATTTGTCTGTAACAAAGTCGCAAATAAAACGGTTGGGCGCCTGCAAACACAGGCCATCCGCGGTTTCGGATGCCGTTAACGGTTGAATCCAGGTAGTAAATTGCTGAGCGGGAAGCTCGCCCTGAAGGCGGGCCTTGCACTGTGACCAGATAGCGTCTGCCAAGTTAACTCTCTCGGACATATTTCTAGGGATTTGTTCTTGGAGTTTGTTGGCACCCGTTTAAAAGTCGGTAGCGGTTCACTGGTCCATCAATCTGTCTGATGGATACACCACCGGGTGCGGTAGCTCCTCTGTCCTTGTCTAAATCTATGTAACAGGCGCCGTAGCCATGACGGTGGCTGTTACTGTTATTGATCGTCGTTGCCTCACCCCAATGCTCTCCAGAAAGAAAGTCACGGGTCGCGGTTCCCACGCCGAACAACTATGTGCTGCAGGCAACGACCATTTACGACTTGCCGCAACAGCCCGGAGACATCGCTGATCTCCAAAAGCGGTCACGCCCAGTGGATAAACATAAAGCTTCAATGCCGTTTTTCGGACAAAAGCAGCCTGATTGGGCCAGAAGATCCGGCTCAAACCACGATTTGATCCACAGGGTTGGCGAGTGTGTTGATATTCTCGCCGGGTGCTCCGTCGATGCACGCATCATAACTTGTGTCGGCGACCTTGGCCACCTGTCAGGCAAGATTTCTTCAATTATTTTTTATTTAAAAAACAATCGGTTATGGTTTTTCGGCGGATCCTTACAAAATTTCTTTTGCAGAACCCTGTCGGCCCCGGGCTGTGGATATTTTGTGTGTATCTTTTGGGAAAAGTGTTTGCTGTTTCCCTGATCCCGCATAAAACCTGTGTTGTTGCCTCCTGTGCAAAACGCCGGCCTGAGGTCACTGTGGATACCGTGAATAACAGCCCCGAAAAGCCACTTTGATGCATTGAATAGTGGTGTTCTATTCAATACAATGCGCGGCCCAAAATTGAAGGCAGGGCTGCTCTTCCCCTCACGGGGTGGGTGGCAGGTCTAGCTACCTATATATAGAAGCATCACCACCTATATAGATGTATTAACACGCAGGTCCGCTGCCCAACGGGGCCTCCTGCGTCTTTTGACAAGAGTGAAGTGACATGAAAAGAACTTTTCAGCCCAGCGTTCTCAAGCGCAAGCGCACCCACGGTTTTCGTTCCCGCATGGCCACCAAAAACGGCCGCGCCGTTATTTCCCGCCGTCGCGCCAAAGGTCGCAAGCGCCTCGCCGCCTGATCGCTCAGTGGATTGAGCGCGGGCGCCTTCGGGAAGGCTGCGCTTTGTTGTTGCGCGAGTGCTGCTCGAGTGTTGCTCGAGCGGCTGAGGTTGCCAGGTCTACTGGGCACGCAGAATGGTTGCTGGGGACACAGAATCCGCTGGCGTCGTTGCTGACGACCGACTGTGTTTTCACCGCAACCAACGGTTGTTGACCGCAGCGGATTACCGCCGGGTATTTCAGGCACCCGATCATAAGGCTGGCCAGGCCGAGGTGTTACTGCTGGCTCGCGGCAACCTGCTTTCTCATCATCGACTGGGTTTGGCCGTCGCCAAAAAGCACCTCCCTACCGCCGTGAAACGAAACCTCTTCAAACGCCTTGCTCGTGAGCACTTTCGCCGCCTGACAGGCAGCAAAAAGGGTTTGGACATTATCGTCCTCAGTCGACCCGGCGCCGCAGGTGTGAATCGTCGCGCTATGCGTTCGGCAATCAGCGCACAGTTCCAACGGCTGTTACGTCGGGCCGGCGCACAATGAAAACCGTCTTGCGCGCCCTGATTCGTGCCTACCAGCTGGTGCTAAGTCCATGGCTTGGCCACCACTGTCGATTTCATCCCACCTGTTCCCAGTATGCGCTCGAGGCCATCGAGACCTACGGCGCACTCCGTGGCAGTCACCTTGCAATAAAACGACTGCTAAAATGCCACCCCTGGCACGAGGGTGGTCCCGACCCCGTTCCTCCAGCGCAACAGCCGGACGCTTAATTCATGGATATTCAACGCACGCTCCTCATCGGCGCGGTTATACTGCTTTCGTTCATGCTCCTGCAGGAGTGGGTGAATTTTCGTGCAGACAAAGAGCCCCAGGTCGCCGTCGAACAGCGCCTGACCGCCGACAGCGTGGCAGATTCTTCGACTCCAACGTTGTCCGATGCGGAACTCCCGGTCGCCGACAGCAGCAGTGATGTAAGCGAAGACCTTCCCAACCTTACCGAGCCCGCTGCGGAACAAGCCCCGGTCACCACCAGTACCCCTGCCTCTGACCTGGTGCGTATCTACACCGATACCCTCGAGCTGGCGGTGGACCTGAATGGCGGCGATATCATCGAGGTCGCGCTGCCCAAATTCCGCCTTCGCCTGGACGATCCCGATACACCGTTTGTTCTTCTGGAAAACAACCAGCAACGCGTTTACGTTGCCCAGAGTGGACTCATTGGCGAGAACGGCATCGACGCCAAAGGCCGCGCGAAATTCAGCGCTGCCCAGAATACCTACCGGATGGGTGACGCGGATGAACTGAGCGTAGACCTGAAACACACCACAGACACCGGCGTCGAGGTCATCAAGCGTCTGAGCTTCGAACGCGGCAGCTATGTAGCCACGGTCACGTACCAGGTCACCAACAACAGCAGTCAGCGCTGGCAGGCCAATCTGTTTGGACAGATCAAGCGTGACAGCAGCGCCGCGCCGCAAAGCGACAATGGCGGCATGGGCATGCAGCCGTTCCTGGGCGCTGCCACCACCACACCCGATGACCGCTTCGAGAAATTCAGCTTTGAGGATATGGCCGAGGAGCCGTTTCGCGAAAAGCTTCAGGGTGGATGGATCGCGATGATCCAACACTATTTTCTCAGTGCCTGGATCCCGGACCCCAGTAGTGCCCATACCTACACGACCCGCGTCACCAAAGGCGGCTTCAACATTGCTGGTTTCACCAGCTCGGCCTTTGCTGTAGATCCTGGCGCCTCCACCGAAGTAAGTGCTCGCTTTTACGCTGGGCCAAAGGATCAGTACAGCCTTAAAGAAATCTCTCCGTTTTTGGACCTCAGCGTTGACTACGGCTGGCTGTGGTGGGTGGCGCAACCTCTGTTCTGGCTGCTGACCAAAATCCACTCCCTGGTTGGTAACTGGGGTGTGGCAATTATCCTTCTGACGGTCTCGATCAAGGCCGTATTCTTCAAGCTCTCGGCCACCAGCTACCGCTCCATGGCCAACATGCGTCGCGTGCAACCCAAGCTTCAGGACATTCGCGAGCAGTACGCCGAAGACAAGCAGAAACAGTCCCAGGCGATGATGGAGCTGTACCGAAAAGAGAAGATCAATCCCATGGGTGGCTGCCTGCCAATCCTTGTTCAGATGCCGGTGTTCATCGCCCTGTACTGGGTACTCATGGAGAGCGTGGAGTTGCGCCATGCACCCTTCATGCTCTGGATCGATGATCTCTCGGTGATGGACCCCTACTTTGTACTGCCTCTGATGATGGGCGCCTCAATGTGGTTCATGCAGAAACTGAACCCGCCGCCACCGGATCCCATGCAGGCCAAGATCATGCAGTGGCTGCCTATCGTCTTTACCTTCTTCTTCCTGTGGTTCCCGGCAGGACTGGTACTGTACTGGGTGGTGAACAACCTACTCTCTATGGCGCAGCAGTTCTACATCACCCGCCAGATCGAAAAGGCCGACGCGGCCCGATAGACCTGAATGACCGTCGCGGTGGACACGCAGGACACGATTGCGGCCATCGCTACGGCAGCCGGTAGTGCCGGCGTCGGCATCGTTCGTGTTTCCGGTCCCAAAGCCTGGAACATCGCAGAAGCCCTCTCTCGACTGACACCGGTTCACCGTGAAGCACGTCTGGCCACGCTGCGCGATGACAATGACGAACCCCTGGACCAGGCCCTGGTCCTGGCCTTTCGCGCTCCGCATTCCTTTACCGGTGAAGACATCGCCGAGTTTCACTGCCACGGCGGTCCCATCATCCTCAACCGTGTACTGCGTGAATGCCTGCACCGGGGCGCTCGCCAGGCCCAGGGCGGCGAGTTTACGCAGCGCGCGTTTCTGAACGACAAGATTGATCTGGTGCAGGCCGAGGCCATCGCCGATCTCATAGCGAGTACGACAGAAGCTGCCGCGCGCAGTGCGACACGATCACTCAGCGGTGCGTTTTCGCGACGCGTCGATGCCTTGTTTCAGGAACTGGTCAGGCTACGTGTGTTTGTCGAAGCCGCGATTGATTTTCCCGAAGAAGAAATCGACTTTATCGCCGAGAGCGACGTGCTCGAACAGTTACAGAGCCTTGAAGACAATCTTTCGGACCTGCTGGATACGGCACGGCGTGGACGGCGGCTGCGCGATGGACTCAAGCTGGTAATCGCCGGTGCGCCAAATGCAGGCAAGTCGAGCCTGCTCAATCAGCTCGCGGAGCAGGACACGGCGATCGTCACGAACATACCGGGTACCACGCGCGATGTACTGCGCGAGCATATCCAGGTGGATGGCCTGCCGCTGCACATCGTCGATACTGCCGGTCTTCGTGATGCGCCGGACGAAATCGAACGCGAAGGCATCCGCCGCGCCCGTCTCGAGATGGACAGCGCCGATCGCATTCTTCTGGTGGTGGACGACTCCCGCGAACCCCGACTGGCCACGGCAGACCACCTCGCCAGACATCGGGACGATCTGCCCCACGGCGTGCCCATTACCCTGATACGCAACAAGAGTGATTTGGCGGGAACGACGCCAGGTCTTGCAAAGGACGACGACACTGCCGTTGTTTGTCTATCGGCACAATCGGGTGCCGGCCTTCAGGACCTACGCCAACACCTGCTGGCCATAGCGGGCCTGGCTTCGGCAGATGGATCAGACTTCAGTGCGCGCGAACGGCATGTACTTGCTCTTGAAGATTGCGCCGACCATCTCGAGCGCGGTCACGCCGCACTTCGCCATCACGGCGCGGCGGAGTTGATTGCCGAAGACCTGCGCATGGCCCAGGACAGCCTGGGTATGATCACAGGACGCTTCAGCAGCGATGAACTGCTGGGAGAGATCTTCAGCAGTTTCTGCATCGGTAAGTAACAAGCTTATCCCCACCTGTGCCTCGCCTAACCAGCTTCTATTTTTTATTCAGCAGCTATCCACAACTCACACGTAGCTTGCGCACAAATCATTGCACTAAAACAAACAGGGAATGAACAAACCGGGGAAGACCATGGGAAGCAGATCGTATCGAATGTGCGTAAGCACACCCGACTGAAATCAGGCTACCGCTGTCCCCAATCCACGCACGTCGTATCACGCGGTCCCACCATGGGTTTCGAACAGACCTGTAACTAATGCACCTTGTTGATTTACCGGCAGTTTCTATACTTATCCGCAGATATGGCGACCCTAATAACAACTACAACTAAGTAACCTATACATATACAAGTACTCTTTATTTATATAACAGAGGCCTTGTCAGGTTTTACTGGGTCCCTATAATCGCGCGCCCCCTGGTTACAAATTGACCAGCGGAAAAGATTGGCAACAGGGCACTACGCAGGGACTATTCCCACAATGGACTACGCAACGCGCTACGACGTCATTGTGATCGGCGGTGGCCACGCAGGTACCGAAGCCTGTCTGGCAGCAGCGCGCATGGGCTGCCGTACGCTGCTGTTGACCCATTCCATCGACACCCTGGGCCAGATGTCCTGCAATCCAGCTATCGGTGGCATTGGCAAGAGTCACCTGGTGCGAGAGATCGATGCGCTCGGTGGCGCCATGGCCAGGGCGACGGATCAGGCGGGCATTCAGTTCCGGGTGCTTAACAGCCGCAAAGGACCCGCTGTGCGGGCCACGCGCGCCCAGGCCGACCGTGTGCTCTACCGCAACGCCATTCGCCGGATTGTCGAAGCGCAGCAAGGCCTGCAGGTTTTTCAGCAGGCGGTGGACGATCTCATCATCGAGGGGGACCGGGTACAGGGCGTCGTGACCCAGACCGGTCTGCGCTTTTATGCTCCCCGGGTAATTCTGACCACAGGGACCTTCCTCGGCGGTCTGATGCACATTGGACTGACCCGGTCTGCGGGTGGTCGAGCGGGTGATCCGCCATCGATTGCCCTCGCGGACCGTCTGCGGGAATTGCCCCTGCGTGTAGAGCGTCTCAAAACCGGTACGCCGCCGCGCATCGATGCGCGCAGCGTGCGCCTGGATCAACTCGAAGAGCAGTGGGGCGATGATCCGCGTCCCGTGATGTCGTTTTTGGGTCATCGCGACGAACATCCCGAACAACGCTGCTGCTGGGTGGCGTACACGAATGAGCAAACGCACGACATTATTCGCACGGGACTTGATCGCTCGCCGCTGTATACCGGGGTGATCGAAGGGCAGGGACCGCGGTACTGCCCCAGCATCGAAGACAAGATCCAGCGCTTTGCCGACAAGAATTCACACCAGGTGTTTGTGGAGCCCGAGGGCCTGACCACCAACGAGTTGTACCCCAACGGCATCTCTACCAGTCTGCCCTTTGATGTGCAGGTACAACTGGTGCACAGCATCCCGGGATTCGAAAACGCGCATATCACGCGCCCGGGTTACGCCATCGAATACGATTTCTTTGATCCCCGCGATCTTCGTGCGTCCCTCGAGACCCGTTGCATCGGCGGTCTGTATTTTGCCGGGCAGATCAACGGCACCACGGGATACGAAGAAGCCGGCGCCCAGGGCCTGCTTGCCGGTCTGAATGCAGCGCTTGCCGAGCGCGGCGAAGATCCCTGGTGCCCCCGTCGCGACGAAGCGTACCTGGGTGTACTGGTGGACGACCTCATCACCCTGGGAACCCGCGAACCCTATCGCATGTTCACCTCGCGGGCTGAACACCGTTTGCTACTGCGCGAAGACAACGCCGATCTGCGCCTGACCGAAACGGGCCGCAAGCTGGGTCTGGTGGATGATCAGCGCTGGCAGCAATTCAGTGAGAAACGCGATCTAATCGCTGCGGAACAAACACGTCTTCAGCGCAGCTTTGTGCACCCGGGCACTGCCCAGGCACAGCAACTGGAGCAGAAACTGAGCAAGCCCCTCGCGCGGGAATACAGTTTCGCGGATCTGCTGCGTCGCCCCGAGCTGGAATACGAGGATATCGCCGCCCTTGATGAGCATGGTCTGACCCATGACCAGGCCGCGCAGCAGGTATCGATCCAGGCGCGATATGCCGGGTACATCGAACGGCAGGAAGACGAGATCGCGCGCATGCGTCGCTACGAGGGTTTGACGCTGCCGGCGGATCTGGATTACAGCAACGTATCTGGCCTGTCCCATGAGGTGCGCGACAAACTGAACGAGCAGCGCCCTGAGACGCTGGGCCGTGCCGGACGGATCCCTGGAGTTACGCCCGCCGCAATTTCTCTCTTATTGGTGCACCTCAAACGTCGTCAGGGTGGGGACGCCACGGACAACGCCGATACCCTCAAGGCAGGCTGAATGGCCTCGCCCCGTCTGCAACAGATCCTGAGCGAGGGTCTGGACACCGCGGCACTGGTGCTGGGCGAGAACCAACAGCGCCAGCTCCTGGACTATCTCGATCTGCTGCAGCGCTGGAATGCGCGCTTCAACCTCACCGCCATCCGCGATCCCGAGGCGATGGTGACGCGGCACCTGCTCGACAGTCTGGTGCTGCTGCCCTGCCTGCGTCAGTTCTACGGTGACGCACTGTCGGGATCGAGTTTTATAGACGTGGGGACCGGCGCGGGCCTGCCCGGTATTCCGCTGGCCATCGCCTTGCCCGACTGTCATTTCACGCTGCTGGACAGCAATGGCAAGAAAACCCGCTTTCTCAATCAGGCCCGTTCGACCCTGGGACTGCAAAACATCGATGTGATTCACGGTCGCGTCGAGGCGCAGACACCGGCGCGCGATTATCTGGCGGTGCTGTCCCGAGCATTTGCCTCGCTCGGTGATATGATCGACGGCTGCCATCAGCTATCTGGACCCGACGGTGAGTTCCTGGCCATGAAAGGCCAGCGACCCGATGAAGAGATCGAGGCGGTACGGGACCGTCTGGCATCCCTGTCCATTACGGATCTGGATGTGCCGGGGCTGGAGGAAGCCCGCTGCCTGGTGCGTTTTACCTTGCAACCGGCGGCTACCCGCAACTGACAGGAGACCCGGGCGTGGCCCGAATCATTGCTATTGCAAACCAGAAAGGCGGCGTTGGTAAAACAACGACCTGCGTGAATCTGGCGGCTTCGCTGGCGGCCATGCACAAACGCGTGCTGCTGGTGGACCTCGATCCCCAGGGCAACGCGACCATGGGATGTGGCGTCGACAAATACGAACTCGAGCGCAGCGTCTACGATGTACTCGTGGATGAACTGCCCGTCGATCAGGCGCGCCAGGCCGCGGCCGAGGGGGGCTTTGATGTGCTTCCGGCCAACGGCGATGTGACTGCGGCAGAGGTTGAGCTCATCAACGCCGATGGCCGCGAACGTCGCCTGCGCGCCGGCCTGGGCCGGGTGCAGGGTGAATACGATTACATGCTGATCGACTGTCCACCATCGCTGAACCTGCTGACGCTGAACGGCCTGGTGGCGGCCGATGGTGTGGTGATCGCCATGCAGTGCGAGTATTACGCGCTCGAAGGTCTTTCGGCGCTGCTCGACACCATCGAGCAGGTTCGCAGCAGTGTGAACGTGGGTCTTGAGGTCGAGGGAATCCTGCGCACCATGTACGACCCGCGCAACAGCCTGACCAATGCGGTATCAGCCCAGTTGCACGAACACTTTGGTGACAAGGTTTACCGCACGGTCATACCACGCAACATTCGCCTGGCCGAAGCACCGAGCCACGGGGTTCCGGCCATGCACTATGATCGCTATTCGCGAGGCAGCCGCGCCTACATGGCGCTGGCAGGAGAAATTATTCGCCGGGAAGAACGCGCTGACGGCGCGGATCGCGGAACGGGAGGTTAAACGATGGCAGCCAAACGACGGAGTCTTGGCAAAGGTCTGGACGCTCTGCTTTCGGGTTCCGCCAGTCGCACGCCGGCGACGGCAACCGCAGAAGCGGAAGCCGCCACCACGGCCGACGATTCCAGTCTTCTGCAAACCCTGCCGATTGAGCATATTCAGCGGGGACGTTACCAGCCGCGGCGTGACTTTGAGCCCGAAGCCCTCGAGGAACTTGCCGCCAGCATTCGCGTGCAGGGCATTATGCAGCCCATTGTCGTGCGTCCCATTCAGCCTGAAGGCTATGAAATCATCGCGGGTGAGCGACGCTGGCGCGCGGCGCAGCTGGCGGGCCTGGCCGACATTCCCGCCGTGGTGCGCGATGTTCCCGATGAAGACGCCATCGCCATGGCCCTTATCGAAAACCTGCAACGCGAGGACCTGAACCCCATTGAAGAAGCTACGGCCCTGGCCCGGCTGCAGGAAGAATACGACCTTACGCAGCAGGAAGTCGCCGACGCCGTGGGTAAATCCCGGTCCACCGTGACCAACCTGCTGCGACTGATGTCGCTGCAAAGCGAGGTGCGGACCCTATTGGAGCGCGGTGACCTGGACATGGGACACGCTCGCTGTCTGCTTGCGCTGCAGGGCGATGAGCAAACCCAGGTGGCGCGCCAGGTGGTCGCAAAGAGTCTGTCCGTACGCCAGACCGAAGCGCTGGTACGCAAACACCAGAGCGGTGATGCCGACAAGGTGGCGAAGCCGGCGCTGGACCCCAATATTCGATCCCTGCAGGACGAGCTGACCCAGAAGCTGGGCAGCCCGGTGCAGATTCAGCACAGCGCCAGCGGCAAGGGCAAGCTGGTGCTCAAATACACCAGTCTTGAAGAACTCGACGGCATACTCGCCCATCTGCGCTGATTATTACTATATATAGGTAGTAAGACTGACCGCGTAGCTACATATGGTGTTTTACCGGCTTCAGGCGACGCCAAAGCGCCATTCAGCCCTGCCGATGGCGTATTCACAGTTTTTTTTAGACATTCGTCGATAGCTTGTAACTCACTGAAAAATATTGGTTTTCAGTGCGAAGCCGGGGTAAGCGGGTTCTTGAATACCGGCAGGGTTGCTCATATAATGCGCGCCGCCCAAATCAGGACGTAAGCTCCGTGGCGCATCTCAGGGTGGGGAAAAGGCCGACGCCGTGGTCATGACAAACGGCGAACGAGCCGCGCACAAGACGCCCCCGACACCGCATTTTCTGCGGGCCACCCTGGGTCAGCTCATGGTTGTTGCCGTCGGTGCTCCTGCAGCCTGGCTGCTACTGAGTGCTTCGAGTGCGATTTCGCTGATTTGTGGTGCGGCCTGTGCGTTGCTTCCGCAGGCCTACTTCGCGTTGCGAATGGCGCGGGCCAGCAGGCTCGGTGCCCAGCGGGCGGCCCGGTTGGGTCTGGCCGCCGAAGGGGGAAAGTTTCTGCTCAGCGCGGTGCTTTTTGCACTGGTTTTTGCAGTGGTGAAACCTTCGCAGCCCGGACTGGTATTCCTCGGCTACGGAATACTCTGGCTGGTGCAGCTGGCGGACAGTGTTCGTTTGTTGCGTAAAGCCTGAACAGAGAACCCCGGTTCTTGAAACAGATAGTCTGAAATTCTGAATTCAGTGAGTAGAGAGTAGGAAGAGTACAGGGCACATGGCAGCAGCAGGCGAAACCCAGACTATTTCCAGCTATATCGTCCACCACCTGACGAACCTCACCTATGGCAAACTGCCCGGCGGTTTTCACCGTCACGATGGTTCCACGGTACCCGAAGGCGGTGTGTGGACCATGGCGCATGGCGGCGAAGAAGCTGCAGCGATGGGTTTTAACGCCATCCACATCGATTCCATGATCTGGTCCATCGGCCTGGGCATCATTTTCTGCTGGATGTTCCGCAGCGTGGCCAAGAAGGCCAGCGCCGGTACGCCCTCCGGCATGGTCAATGCCCTCGAAATGGTCGTGGGTTTTGTCGACAACACCGTTCGCGATACTTTCCACGGTCGCAACAAGCTCGTTGCTCCCCTGGCCCTGACGATTTTTGTCTGGGTATTCCTGATGAACCTGATGGATCTGATCCCCGTTGACCTGATCCCTCACACGCTCATGTTGCTGGGCGTTGAATACCAGAAGATCGTGCCCTCCACCGACCCGAACATCACCATGGGTATGGCGCTGGGTGTGTTCATTCTGATGCTCTACTACTCCATCAAGGTTAAAGGGTTCGGCTTTGTCAAAGAGCTGACGCTGAATCCCTTCAACCACCCCCTGTTTATTCCCGTGAACCTGTTCATGGAAGTCGTCGGACTGCTGGCCAAGCCCTTCTCGCTCGGTCTGCGTCTGTTCGGCAACATGTACGCGGGCGAGATGATCTTCATTCTTATCGCAGCTCTGTTCAGCGCCGGTGTGGCCTGGATGGTGCCGGCGGGACTGATGCAGATTGGCTGGGCGATTTTCCACATCCTGGTAATCACCCTGCAGGCTTTCATCTTCATGGTGCTGACGATCGTGTATCTCAGCATGGCCCATGAAGACCACTGATTAACAAACACCTCAACCCTAGGAGAAAAACTCATGGAACTGATCTACGTTGCAGCTGCAATCATGATGGGCCTTGGCGGCCTCGGCGCAGCCATCGGCGTTGGCCTGCTGGGCGGCAAGCTCATCGAAGGTTCTGCCCGTCAGCCCGAACTGGCTCCCAAGCTGCAGACCACCTTCTTCCTTGGCGCTGGCCTGGTAGACGCTATTCCGATTATCGGTGTAGGTATCGCCATGTACCTGATCTTCGTAGTAGCAGCCGGCTAAAACACGGTTCGTTTAAACATCGACGGTGGATTGCGGCACCTTAGCCAGATCCACCGCCGTCAACGTGTTTTCGCAAGGAGCAGGTTATGAATCTTAACCTTACCCTCGTCGGTCAGATGATTGCGTTCATCGCCTTCGTCGCCTTCTGCATGAAGTATGTCTGGCCGCCGATTCTGGCCGCCATGCATGAGCGTGAGCAGAAGATCGCCGATGGTCTGGCCGCGGCAGACAAAGCCAGCCACGACCTGGAGCTGGCCAAAGAAAAAGCCGTCGAGCGACTGAAGGAAGCGAAGGAAGAGGCCGCAGGCATTGTTGAGTCTGCCAATCGCCGCGCTACCCAGATCGTCGAAGAAGCCAAGGACGCCGCCGTTGTTGAAGCGGATCGCGTCAAGGCGGCGGCGCAGGCCGAAATCGAGCAGGAAACCAACCGCGCCCGCGAACAGCTGCGCGGTCAGGTGGCTGCGCTGTCGCTGGCCGGTGCCGAGAAGGTGCTCGGTGCGTCCATCGACGCCCAGGCCCACGCCGACATCGTCGACAAGCTCGCAGCCGAACTTTAGGAACGGACCATGGCAGAACTGAGTACGCTGGCCCGGCCCTACGCCAAAGCGGCTTTTGAGTATGCAGACGGCGAGAATGCGCTGGATGCGTGGATGCAGGAACTGCAGCTCGTTGCTGCGGTGGTCGCAGAGCCCAGCGTCGATACGCTGCTGTCGGACCCGTCCCTGACCACCGAATCCCAGGCGCAAACGCTGGTAGACCTGTGTGGTGACGAGCTCGGTGCCAGCCGCCAGCGCTTCATCCATGTGCTGGCAGAGAATCGCCGCCTGGGTCTGGCGCCGCAGATCCTCGAACTGTTTGCCCAGTTCAAGGCCCAGCGCGAGAAGAGTGTCGATGTTGAGATGGTATCGGCCTTTGATGTGCCCGAAGAGGTGCGGGCACGCATCGCCGACGCGCTCGGCAAGCGCCTGGAGCGCGAGGTCGTGGTGACCACAAGTACAGACAGCAGTCTGCTGGGCGGGGTTCTGATCCGCGCCGGCGACCTGGTTATTGATGGCAGTGTCCGTGGGCGGCTGAACAAGCTCGCCGAGGCATTGACGAATTAAGTTTTGAGGAACTGATCATGCAGCAATTGAACCCGTCTGAAATCAGCGATCTGATTCGCCAGCGGATCGATCAGCTCGACGTCAGCAGCGAAGCCCGCAACGTCGGCACCATCGTATCCGTCAGTGACGGCATCATCCGCATCCACGGCCTGACGGACGTGATGTACGGCGAGATGATCGAGTTCGATGGCGGCATCTACGGAATGGCGCTCAACCTGGAGCGCGACTCGGTAGGTGCGGTAATCCTGGGCGACTACAAGAGCCTGGCCGAAGGCCAGTCCTGTCGTTGCACCGGCCGCATCCTCGAGGTGCCCGTAGGCCCCGAGCTGCAGGGCCGCGTTGTCGACGCCCTGGGTAACCCCATCGACGGTAAAGGTCCTGTCAATGCTGCAGAGACCGACGCCCTTGAGAAAGTGGCGCCCGGCGTTATCGCCCGTCAGTCCGTTGACCAGCCGGTACAGATCGGCCTGAAAGCCATCGACGCCATGGTGCCGATCGGTCGCGGCCAGCGCGAGCTGATCATTGGTGACCGTCAGGTGGGTAAGACCGCCATCGCCATTGACGCCATCATCAACCAGAAAGGCACGGGCATTAAGTGTATCTACGTTGCCGTTGGCCAGAAGGCTTCGTCGGTAGCGTCGGTGGTGCGCAAGCTCGAAGAGCACGGCGCCATGGGCCACACGATTGTGGTTGCCGCCAATGCGTCAGACCCCGCCGCCATGCAGTACCTGGCACCGTTTGCCGGCTGCACCATGGGCGAGTACTACCGCGATCGCGGTGAAGACGCCCTGATTATTTACGATGATCTGTCCAAGCAGGCTGTTGCCTACCGCCAGATCTCGCTGCTGCTGCGTCGTCCCCCGGGTCGTGAAGCCTATCCCGGTGACGTGTTCTACCTGCACTCGCGTCTGCTCGAGCGTGCGGCCCGCGTCAACGCGGACTACGTTGAGAAGTTCACCGACGGCGCCGTCAAGGGCCAGACCGGTTCTCTCACGGCGCTGCCCGTGATTGAGACCCAGGCCGGTGACGTGTCAGCGTTCGTACCGACCAACGTGATCTCGATCACCGACGGTCAGATCTTCCTCGAGACGGACATGTTCAACTCGGGCATCCGCCCCGCCATGAACGCCGGTATTTCGGTATCGCGGGTAGGTGGTGCAGCCCAGACCAAGATCATGAAGAAGCTGTCTGGCGGTATTCGTACGGCGCTGGCCCAGTACCGCGAACTGGCGGCGTTCTCGCAGTTTGCCTCGGATCTGGACGATGCCACCAAGGCCCAGCTGGACCACGGTGAGCGCGTTACCGAGCTCATGAAGCAGAAGCAGTACTCGCCCCAGTCCATCGCCGAGATGGGTCTGATTCTGTATGCCGCGAACGAAGGTCACCTGAACGACGTTGAAGTTGAGAAGGTTGGTGACTTCGAAGACGCCCTGCTGTCTTTTGCGCACGCGGAGTACGGCGAGCTGATGAACGGCATCGTAGAAAGCGGCGATTACTCCGATGAGATTGCCGGCACCTTTGCCGAGCTCATCGAGAAGTTCAAGAGCACGCAGACTTACTAAGCCCTGAGCTAAGGCCGGAGAATCACCGATGGCAGTCGGCAAGGAAATTCGCACCAAGATCACGAGTATCAAGAGTACTCAGAAGATCACGAGCGCCATGGAAATGGTCGCGGCGAGCAAGATGCGCAAGGCCCAGGACCGCATGGAAGTGGGTAAGCCCTATGCCCGCCGTATCCGCAGCGTGGTTGGCCACATCGCCAACTCCGCACCGGAATACCGCCACGTGTACATGGAAGAACGCGAGATCAAGCGCGTTGGTTTCATCGTGGTCTCTACGGATCGGGGTCTGTGTGGTGGTCTGAACATCAACCTGTTCAAAACCACGATCAAGGCGATGAAAGAGTGGGCGGACCAGGGCATCGACATCGATCTGTCCCTGATCGGCGCAAAGGCCATGGCCTTCTTTAACAGCTACGGCGGCAATGTGGTTGCGGCAAGTCGTGATATCGGTGAAGAGCCTTCGCTGGAAGACCTCATCGGTGGTGTAAAAACCATGCTTGACGCTTATGAGGACGGCAAGATCGATCGCCTGTTCCTGGTGAGCAACGAGTTTGTGAACACCATGACCCAGAACCCCTCTGTGGAGCAGGTGCTGCCCCTTCAGGCCAATGAGTCCGAAGACATGCAACACCACTGGGATTACATCTACGAGCCGGAAGCCCGGGATCTGCTGGAGGGCCTGCTGACTCGCTACATCGAGTCCCAGGTTTACCAGGCAGTGATTGAAAACGCGGCCTGCGAACAGGCAGCCCGTATGCTCGCCATGAAGAACGCCACCGACAACGCCGGCGACCTCATCGACGAGCTGGAACTGGTTTACAACAAGGCCCGTCAGGCGGCGATTACCCAGGAGCTGTCCGAGATTGTCGGCGGTGCCGCGGCCATCGGCTAACGCCACAAGAAGGCCGCAAGAAAGGCCAAAACAAGGATACAGGTCGGGCGGCGCATCGCGCCCCCGCAGGATTTGCAAGAAGAGGATCGGACATGAGTAGCGGAAAAGTCGTACAGATCATCGGCGCCGTAATCGACGTGGAATTCCCCCGCGATTCGGTACCGCAGGTTTATGACGCGCTGAAAGTCACCGAAAAAGACATCACCCTCGAAGTCCAGCAGCAGCTGGGTGACGGTGTGGTGCGTGCCATCGCCATGGGTTCATCCGAGGGTCTGTCCCGCGGTCTGGGTGTGGAGAACACCGGTGCCCCCATCTCTGTGCCCGTTGGCGCCGAGACCCTGGGTCGCATCATGGACGTGCTGGGTAACCCCATTGACGAGCGTGGCCCCATCGGTGAGCAGGAGCGTGCCTCTATCCACCGCGAAGCACCGACCTACGAAGAGCTCGCAGCGTCTGAAGAGCTGCTCGAAACGGGCATCAAGGTGATCGACCTGGTCTGCCCCTTCGCCAAGGGCGGTAAGGTTGGCCTGTTCGGCGGCGCCGGCGTGGGCAAGACTGTGAACATGATGGAGCTGATCAACAACATCGCTCTGCAGCACTCCGGTCTGTCGGTATTTGCCGGTGTGGGTGAGCGGACTCGTGAAGGTAACGACTTCTACTACGAGATGCAGGAATCCGGCGTTGTCGACCTCGAAGGTGGCAACTCCAAGGTGGCGATGGTGTACGGCCAGATGAACGAGCCGCCCGGCAACCGTCTGCGCGTGGCCCTGACCGGCCTGACCATGGCCGAGAAGTTCCGTGACGAAGGCCGTGACGTACTGCTGTTCGTCGACAACATCTACCGTTACACGCTGGCGGGTACGGAAGTATCGGCACTGCTGGGTCGTATGCCTTCAGCCGTGGGCTACCAGCCGACGCTGGCCGAAGAAATGGGTGCCCTGCAGGAGCGGATCACCTCAACCAAGGTCGGCTCCATTACGTCGATCCAGGCGGTATACGTACCGGCGGATGACCTGACTGACCCGTCACCGGCAACGACCTTTGCTCACCTGGATTCCACCGTTGTACTGTCTCGTGACATCGCGGCCAAAGGTATCTACCCCGCGGTAGACCCTCTGGACTCCACGTCGCGTCAGCTCGACCCGCTGATCATCGGCACCGAGCACTACGAAGTGGCTCGCGGTGTACAGAACGTACTGCAGCGCTACAAGGAGCTGAAGGACATCATCGCGATTCTGGGTATGGACGAACTGTCTGAAGAAGACAAGCAGACCGTAGCCCGCGCGCGTAAGATCGAGCGTTTTCTGTCGCAGCCGTTCCACGTGGCAGAAGTCTTTACCGGTGCTCCTGGTAAATACGTTTCGCTCAAAGACACGATTGCCGGCTTCAAGGCGATCCTGGCCGGTGAATACGATCACCTGCCCGAGCAGGCCTTCTACATGGTCGGCAGCATGGAAGAAGCTGTCGAGAAAGCGAAGAACCTGTAACGGCGGTCCGTATCCCGAAGAGGTAAGACTATGGCAATGACCATTCACTGCGACATCGTCAGCGCTGAAGAAGAAATCTTCTCAGGACTGGTGGAGTCGCTGGTCGCCACGGGCGATATCGGTGAACTGGGTGTGAACTACGGCCACGCGCCGCTGCTCACGTCACTGGTGCCCGGCCCCGTGCGCATTGTGCTGCAGAGCGGTGAAGAGCAGGTGTTCTACGTATCTGGTGGCTTCCTCGAAGTGCAGCCGGGTATCGTATCGATCCTTGCAGACACCGCCCTGCGCGCTCACGACATCGATGAAGCAGCGGCTGAAGAAGCCCGTCGCGAAGCCGAGCAGGCGCTGGCGAACCAGTCCGGCGACTTCGACTACGGTCGTGCCTCGTCGCAGCTGGCCGAAGCGGCTGCCCAGCTGGCGGCTTTGCGCAAGCTGAAGAATCGCGCCGGTCGCGGTTAAGCGTCAATCCGTTGCTCCCGCACGGGAGTGGCATAAAAAACCCCGCCATCTGTCGATGCCGGGGTTTTTTTCGGTCCGGGGTTTTATACCGGCATTTAATTACACCGGCCTACACCGCTCAAAACGTGTACTCGTAGCGGGCCCACAGCACCCGTCCCGGTTCATTGACGCGTAGCGCTTCGGGGTAGAACGGATCGCGATTGCCCCGGTTAAGGTGATTGGCGTAGGTGCGGTCAAACACGTTGTCGACGCCAGCGGACAGCGCGCCGAAGGTGCCCAGATTCATGCGCCCGAACAGATCCAGAACGCCCCATCCCGGGGTTGCGCCCGCATCCAGGCCGCTGTCCATGCTGGGGTTGGCCTCAACGCGGTCCTGATCGGCGGACCAGCGCAGGTCGGCTCCGGCGCGCCAGGTGTCACGGTTGTAGGCAATGCGAACGCTACCGTTAAGCGGCGGTGTCTGAGCGATGGGCCGGTCTTCGTCGGTATTGGTGGCGCGAACCCAGGCCAGGCTGATGCTGGTTTCCCAGCCGTTGTCGCCGGTCCACTGCCAGTTGCCTTCGACGCCGTACAGGCGTGCGTCGACATTGCGATAGATCGATGCGTTGTCGCTTTGCAGCACGCCCGCCTGACCGTGGGCACGATCGCGCAGGATGTAATCCGACACATCGTCGTAGAACAGCACCGTATCGACACGGTGGTTGTGCGACTGGAACACCAGTCCTGTGTCGAGCTGCTGATGGGCTTCGGGATCCAGACCGGGATTCCCGATCCAGCGCATCATGGGCATGGGATTCGCTGCGCCCAGAAAACGCTCGGACGCATCCGCCGTGCGCAGGGTCCGGCTGACGCCGGCAAAGCCCATCCAGGAATCCCCCAGGCGGTGTTCAATGCGCAGCAGGCCACCAAGATTGTTCTCGGTGATTTCGTCGTTGTGCGTCAGGCCGTAGTACTGCTGGTACAACGCATTGGGTGAGGCCAGCGCCGGTGCGGGGGGATCCAGATCTACCGTGTCGGCATCGGCGGTTACGCGGTCATAGCGAAGACCCGCCTTGATCACGGTGTCGTCGATGGTCCAGCTCAGTTCCGAGAAAAGACCGAACTGGTCCAGGCTGGTGTCGGGCCACATGTAGGCGTTGACCATGGTGTCCATACCGGGGGCGGGGCCCATAAAGCGGGTGGCCGTGCGCTCCCGCGCCTGGTAATCGACCCCCACCATCAGCTGCACATCCGCCGATGGTTGCAGCTCGCCGATGACCCGTGCGCCCACCGTGTCAGACGCCGAGGGTACACGCAGCGCCGTGGCGGTCGTGAGTTCGCGGTTGGAGTAGTTGTCCATCAGGTGCTCTACGTCAGCGCTGTACAGCTCGGCGCGTAGCGTCGTCAAAGGCCCGATATCGTAGCCCTGGTAACGCAGACGAAACTGGTCGCTTTCGTCCATCGGCGCGTCCATGCCGGCGCCGGGAAACAGCGCGTCGTCGGTGCGAGTGTGTTCATAGGCCAGTTCCAGGCGATCCTGGTACCGCAGGCGCAGGCCGGCGGCGAGGTAGATGCTTTGCTCGTCGTAGGCAGAGCGCACGGTTTCGCCGTCGCCGTCTTTGTAGCTGTCGGCGCTGCGGTCTTCCATATTCATGCGCAGATACGTGCGCTCACCGGACCAGGCCACATCCAGCGCCATATCCGAGGTCATGCCATTGCTGCTGGTACCGGCACGCAGGCTGCCGGTGATTCCCTCCTGGGAAGGTTCGTTGTCGCGCTCAAACAACAACGTGCCGCCGCTGCCTCCGCCCCCGTACTGCAGGGTCTGCACGCCCTTGAGCACCACAATGCGCTCGTAGCTGTTTACCGCGGCGAACGAGGTGGGAGGGTCCATGCGGTTGGGGCATCCGCCGTGCACATAGGCGCCGTCGAGCAATACATTGATGCGGCCCTGGCTCTGACCGCGCAACACCGGCTCGAGGCCGCGGCCGCCAAAACGGCCCAGGCTGAGGCCGGTGACCGAGCGCAGCAGCTCGGCGCCATCGGCGGCGGGGCGACCGCTCTGTTTATCCAGATCCAGGACCTCTTCACCGATAGGGGTTTCGCGCACGCCAATCACGACGATGTTGGGGATGTCGGTGGCCTCGTCAGCGACACTGTTCAGGCACGCGGTTGCGGCCAGTACCGCGAGCATCAGCGGGCGTGGTCGAAGGGACATAACGGTTCTCGGTCAATTTTATAGAAAGAAGAGGAAGGCTAACAAAGACAAACCCCGGTATTGGCTGGTGCGACCTTGTGTCGCAGGGCGGTGGATTTGTGAACTGGTGCCTGTTTTCGAAAGTTCCCCGGCGGCGCGGGCCCATGTTGGTACTTATCGCGTTGTAAAGCCGCATTGAGCGCGTACTATCGGCGGTCCGACCCCTGCAATAAACCGGAGCGCCGGATAAACCCATGAAGCTGGAAGTCGTTATTCTCGCCGCGGGCCAGGGTACGCGCATGCGCAGTTCCCTGCCCAAGGTGCTTCATCCGCTGGCATCACGCCCGCTGCTGGCCCATGTGCTGGACAGCGCGCGCGCCCTGTCGCCCATTCGTCTGCATGTGGTGGTGGGTCATGGCGCTGACACCGTGCGTGAAACGCTGGATGCTCCCGATATTGAGTGGGTGATGCAGACCGAGCAGTTGGGCACCGGACACGCGGTGCTGCAGGCCCTGCCGGGTATCGATGACGATTCCAACGTGCTGGTGCTGTACGGCGACGTACCCCTGCTGCGCTCCGAGACGCTGCAGCAACTGGTCAA
>JAUIMF010000044.1 GCA_030433415.1 Gammaproteobacteria bacterium
AACGTCACCGTGCGCAAAATAAAAAAGGATCACCATGGATAAGTACGACTACATCGTCATCGGCGCCGGCTCCTCCGGCGCCGTAATCGCCGGCCGCCTCGCCCGCGAAAGCGACCGCTCCGTACTACTCCTCGAGGCGGGACATGAGAATCGTAAGGCGCTAGTGAACATACCCAAGGGCATCGCACGACTGGTGCAACAACCGGAACATATCTGGAGCTACCAGGTCAGCGGTGAGCGCCAGCCGGGCCAGCCACCCGAAGTATGGATTCGCGGCAAGGGACTAGGGGGCTCCTCTGCCATCAATGGCATGATCTGGTCCCGAGGCATCCCCCAGGACTTTGACCGCTGGGAAGCCGCCGGCGCCGACGGCTGGAACTGGCAGTCCATGAAGGCCGCGTATCTCGCGCTGGAAGACCACGAGTTGGGGGCTTCCGAGATGCGCGGTGCAGGTGGCCCCGTCCGCATCAGCGCTGGCAGCTTCACCTACCCCATGACCGAGCCCATGATCCGGGCCGGCGAGCAGATGGGCCTGACGCGCGTTGCCGACCTGAATGACTCTCCGGATTGCCGCGTGGGTTACTACAGCCACAATATTCGTCGCGGCCGGCGGGTCAGCGCAGCGCACGCCTTCCTCGACCCGGCGCGCGACCGCAGCAACCTGCAGATTCTGACCGGTGCCCAGGCAACGCGGATTGTGTTCGACGGCCGGCGGGCCACCGCCGTCGATGTTGACTTAAAGGGCAATACGACGCGTTTTGCGGCACGACGCGAAATCGTAGTCTGTGCAGGACTGCTCGAAAGCCCGCGACTCCTGCAGTTGTCAGGTATCGGTCCCGCCGACGTGCTGCGCGAGGCCGAAGTCCCCCTCGTGAATGAAAGCCCCGATGTGGGTCGGCGCATGCGTGAACACCTGTCCTTTGCCATGCCCTACCGGGCGACAGGCGGAGGCAGCCAGCACAAATTCTACGGTGCGGGCCTGCTCAAGAGCGTGCTGCAGTACCAGCTGTTCCGCTCCGGTGGCCTGGCCACCGGCCCCTTTGAGGTCGGCGCATTTGATCGCCTGGAAGAGGGACCGGGTGGTCCCGACCTGCAACTCTATCTGGGTGGCTATATCTTCGCGCTGAGTGACGACAACCACCCCGTGCCCCTGGCCGACATCGACCGCAAGCCCGGGCTCTCGATCTACTCTCAGCTGTTACAGCTCGACAGCGAAGGCGGTCTGCGTATTCGCTCTGCCGATCCTTCCCAGGCGCCGCTCATACAGCCGAACTGGCTCTCGACGGAGCGCGACCGACGGCTGGCGATCGCCTCGGTACGCTACATGCGCGAGTACATGAGTCAGCCGGCGCTCCAGCCCTTTGTCGTTAACGAACTGCTCCCGGGTGATGACGTGCAATCCGATGACGCCATTCTGCAGAGCTACAGCAAGCTCGCCACCTGCGGCCTGCATGGCACCGGCACCTGCCGCATGGGTGCAGACGACGAAGCGGTGGTCGACAGCAAACTGCGCGTGCGCGGTGTCGAGGCCCTGCGGGTGGCGGACTGCTCCGTGATGCCGGGTCTGGTTTCGGGCAACACGAATGCGCCGGCCATGGCGCTGGGTTACCGCGCCGCAGACCTGCTGCTATCAGAGGCGGACTGACGAGCACCGCCCGGTTCGGCGGTGCGCCAGCTCGACCACCTCAGAAGTGCGCGCTGCCCGGCGTCCGCGGAAACGGAATCGCATCGCGTACGTTTTCCATGCCCGTCACGTAGTTGATCAGCCGCTCAAAGCCCAGACCAAAACCCGAGTGGGGCACGGTGCCGTAGCGGCGCAGGTCGCGATACCACCACAACTCGTCCTTCACCGCCGGGTCCATGCGTGCATCCAGTACGTCCAGGCGCTCCTCGCGCTGGCTGCCCCCGATGATTTCGCCGATGCCCGGAGCCAGCACATCCATCGCTGCCACGGTTTTTTCGTCATCGTTCAGGCGCATGTAAAAGGCCTTGATATCGCGCGGGTAGTTCATGAGCACCACGGGCCGCCCCACATGCTGTTCGCACAGATAGCGCTCGTGCTCGCTGGCCAGGTCCGTGCCCCAGGCCACGGGGAACTCAAAGGACTCACCGCTGTTCTCCAGAATGCGGATCGCCTCGCCGTACTCCATGCGTTCGAAGTTTGAATCCACCATGGTCTGCAGGCGTTCAAGCACCGTGTTGTCGATGCGCTGGTTAAAGAACGCCATGTCATCCTCACATTCATTGAGCACGCGGGCGAACACATACTTGAGCAGGTCTTCGGCCAGATCGGCGTTATCTGCCAGGTCCGCAAAGGCGACCTCGGGCTCGATCATCCAGAACTCGGCGAGGTGACGCGAGGTATTGCTGTTTTCGGCCCGGAAGGTGGGACCAAAGGTATACACCTTGCTCATGGACAGGCAGTACGACTCCACCTCGAGCTGTCCGCTCACCGTGAGATAGGCGTCACCGGCAAAAAAGTCCTGGCTGAAATCCACGCCGCCCGCGCCATCGCGGGGGATGTTGGCAAAATCCAGGGTGCTGACGCGGAACAATTCGCCGGCGCCTTCGCAGTCGCTGCCGGTGATGATCGGCGTATTGATCCAGTAGAAGCCGTTGTCATGGAAGTAGCTGTGGATCGCGTTGGCCAGTACGTGACGTACGCGGGTAATGGCCCCAAAGGTATTGGTGCGCGGCCGCAGATGCGCCTGGGTGCGCAAATATTCAAAGGTGTGGCGCTTCTTGGCGATGGGGTAGCTCTCGGGGTCATCGACCCAACCGACCACGCGCACCTCAGTGGCCTGAATCTCGACGCTCTGGCCTTTGCCCTGAGAGGCCACCAGCTCGCCCTTGACCTCGACGGCACAGCCCGTGGTGAGGTGCCGCACCTCGGCTTCGTAATTGTCCAGATCCGCCGGCACCACCGCCTGGATCGCGTCAAAGCTGGAGCCGTCGTGAATCGCCAGAAACGAAATTCCGGCCTTGGAGTCGCGCTTGCTGCGCAGCCAGCCGCGCACCGCTACCTCGCCGGCGCCCTCGGGGCTGCGGCGGAGCAGGTCTACAACCCGGTCAAATGCTGTCATGGGTTCCTCCCGTGCAAAGGCGCGGAGCATACCCAAAAGGCCGGGGGCATGGCCATGATCGCAGGAATAACTACCCCTTCAGAGTGAGGCGGCCTGATGCTCGCGAATGGTGCGTAGTTGCACGCGGTAGCGGTCTTTCTCGACCTGGAACGCCGAGAGATCGATGGCCTTGCGAATCAACTTGGCGGCCCTTCGGTCATTGCCGCGCTTGTACTCTGCCAGGCCAAGACTGTAGGTCAGCTGACTGTCGTCGGGCTGGATACGACGCGCGCGGGAGTAATGCTGGTACGCGGCTTCCCAGTCCCCCGCCGCCATGGCCTCGTCGCCCAGTCCCGCGTGGTAGTAGGGATTGAGCTTGCGATAGTGGCTGAGGCGGTCCAGCCAGTACTCCTGTTCAGGGTAGCGGCCCTGGGCCTCGTACAGTACGAGCAGGTTGTTCATTGCCGAGCGATCACCCCGGTCGACATCAAGGGCGCGAAAATACGCCTGCTCCGCCTCGGCGTACTGACCGGTATAGCGGTAGATCGCCCCCAGGTTCACCCACAGGTGCGAAAACTCCGGTGCCACCGCCAGTCCGCGCACCAGGTTCAACCACGCGCCCGCGGGGTTGTCGTCTGCCAGGGATTGCATCGCCAGGTTGCTGTAATGCAGGGCCAGACCTTCTTCGTCAGACAGCAGGCGGGCCCCGGCCACCTCCATGCGATTCAGTGGATCGATGTCGACGATAAAGTCCGAGCCATCGCGCATCTCGACCTGTACGTTCACGTGCAGACGCACCGCCACCCGCTCACCCAGGCGTTGCCACTCAGGACGGATTTCGATCCACTGATAGCTGGCATCGAGCCCGGCCTCACGCGCCAGGGCGACGAACAGGTGGGCATAGCTCAGGCAGTTGGCGCTGCCGCGACGGAACACCGTACGGGCGTCGCCATCGGCAAACGGATCGTACTGAATTGCCAGATTGCCGGGACTTTTGAGCGCCCAGTGCAGCGCCATCAGACGGTTCTGGGGATTGCTGGAATTACGGGTGTAGGTGTCGACGAACTCGCGCATTTCATCATTGATGGCGAGCACGTCGTGCGCGGGCAGGGCCTGGGCATCCTCAAAGGTGTAGAGGCGACCGTCCAGCTTCAGCGGCGGCACATCGGTACTACTGAACTCGCGGCCCGGTGCCACGCTGCAGGCCCCCAGTAATACGGCGATGCACAGGAGTGCCGCGGCGCGCGACCACGCCAGCTGCCGTCGACGCCGGTCAGGCGTCGCCGTATTGTCGCTGCGTAAACTCATGTACCAGCGCCTCGACATATCGCTGATCAGATTCGCTGAAACGGGCGGGCTCGGGGCTATCGATATCCAGTACCGCCGTGATCACCGTGCCATCGCGTACGGGGACGACCAGCTCTGAGCGGGAGCGAATATCGCAGGCGATATGCCCGTCGAAGGCATGCACGTCGTCCACCCGCTGGCTTTGCCCCGTGGCGACGCAGGTACCACAGACACCCCGCCCCACGGGAATGCGCACGCAGGCGGTCTGGCCCTGGAATGGCCCCAGCACCAGCTCTTCACCGCGCAAAAAATAGAAGCCGACCCAGTTCAGGGCAGGCAACAGGGAGTTAAGAAACGCCGAGAAGTTGGCGGCGTTGGCGACCAGGTCCGTCTCGCCCGCCAGCAAACCGCCCAACTGCTGTCGCGCTTCATTAATGTGCAGCCGGGGAGCCCATCGATCGTCGGGCGCCGCAACAGCCATGGCAAACGAGTCATTCATAGCCCAATTATGGTGCAACGCCGCGCGCTGCGCCAATCGGGGGCGCCGGCCTTCAGCTCCGATCCAACTCGGTGTGCAGTTCCACAAATTGCCCGGTCAATTTATGCGACGGCGCCAGGTCTACCAGAGGACGGTGCTGATGATGCGACTCACGCATTTTCACCGAGCTGCCGATGTAGGTTGCGAGCACCGGGTAGCCCTCATCTTCCAGCTCTGCAACCAGTTCCCCCGGCAGCCGGGCCTGGGGATTGAACTGATTGATCACGATACCCTCGACCACCAGGTCTTCGTTGTGGTCCTCCTGCAGCTCCTCGATGTTCTCCATCAGGGAGTACAGGCTCTGGCGGGCAAAACTGTCGCAATCAAACGGTATAAGGAGTCTATCTGCCGCGATCAGCGCCGACTTGGAGTAGAAATTGAAATTCGGCGGTGTGTCGATGTATATCCGGTCGTACTCCTCGTCGAGCTTGGCCAGGGCATCGCGCAGCTTGTAGATCTTGTAGCGCGCCTCCAGCTCCCGCTCGAGCTCACTGAGCACGGGACTGGAGGGCATGAGAAACAGGTTCTCGTAGGGCGTTTCCCACACAAAGGCGTCGGGATTGCGGCTCATGCGCCGGGGACCGACGGTCTGTTTGAACAGCCCCGACACCCCCTGCGCCTCGGCCGGAAAGGCCTCGGCATCGATCTCGCCAACCAGGTAGTGCGTGGTGTTGCCCTGCACGTCCAGGTCGATAACCAGGGTGCGCCGCCCCTTGCTGGCATCGATGGCAGCGAGGTTGCAGGTGATGCTGGTCTTGCCCACCCCGCCTTTCTGGTTGAACACCACACGCTTCATGGACCCGTCTCCACCGCCGCACCGCACAAAAGGCCGGTGAGTGTAGCCAACGGGACTGCTTGCTGTCAGCCATGCGACGTTTTTGTTGCTGCGGCGGTACCATGGTCGGCTCTGACAAACCCTGGAGCTTCCATGACCGACGCGCCCCGTATACAGCTGCTGCTCACCGGCGACGAACTGATGAGCGGCGATACCGTCGACTCCAATTCCGCACTCATCGCCCGGGAACTCGCCAGCCAGGGCCTGCGCCCCCTGCGTCGCGTTACGCTCGGGGACGACGCGCTCGCGCTCCAAGCCGAAATCGCTACGCTGTGCGATAACGCCGATGCGCTGATCATCAACGGCGGCCTCGGCCCGACGGTGGATGACCTCACCGCCGAGGTACTGGCACGCGTCGCCGGACTGCGCCTTGTGGAGCACCCCCAGGCACTGGATCATCTGGAGCACTGGTGTGCCCGCCGCGGCCTGACCCTGAATGCGGCCAATCGCAAGCAGGCGCTGCTACCCGAAGGCTGCGAACTGCTGCCCAACCCCATCGGCAGCGCCGTGGGCTTCACCGTGGAGCACAACAACTGCCTGGTGCTGTGCACACCGGGCGTGCCGGGGGAGCTGCGCGCGATGCTTCCGCACCTGATCGAGCGACTGGGCGAGCGATTCCCACATCGAAGCCAGTCCGATGTGCTGCGCCTGCAGACCTTCGGCGTGGGGGAGTCCACCGCGCAGCAGATGATCAGTGATCACTGCCCGGACTGGCCCGATAGCGTCGGCCTCAGTTTTCGCGCGGGCGCGCCGCAGCTGGAAATCAAGCTGGTTATTGATGACCCTGCGCTGGAACCGCAGCGCCAGGCCTGCCTGGACACGCTCCAGCACTTGCTTGGCGCCCACATACTCGGTCGCGACGACGCGCGCCTGGCCGAGCGCGTTATCGACCTGGCCCGGGACCAGGGCATCACCCTGACCAGCGCCGAGTCCTGCACGGGGGGACTGATCGCGCAGATGCTCACGCAGATACCGGGCTCCTCCGACGTGTTTCCGGGGGCCTTCGTCACCTACTCCAACGCGTTGAAACACTCGGTTCTCGGCGTGACGACAGACACGCTGGACTCGGTCGGCGCGGTGAGCGAAGAGACGGTGCGCCAAATGGTGCAGGGGGCCCTCAAGGCCAGCGGGGCGACCCTGGGTGTGGCCGTGTCCGGCGTGGCGGGTCCCGGCGGTGGCAGCGACAGCAAGCCGGTAGGTACGGTCTGGCTGGCCTGGGGCGACCTTCAGCGCATCGATACGCTGTGCCTGCACTGGCCTCTGGAGCGCACCCTGTTTCAGACCATGGTCGCCGCAGCGGCGCTGGACTGCCTGCGGCGGCGCCTGCTGGGTATCGAAGAATCCGCACACTACCTGCGCCAGCGTCGAGTCCCAAAAGACGCCTGATCGCCGACGTTACGACCGGCTAGGGCTGGAGCCGCGCCACCTGCCAGGTGCCGTCGCCACCCTTTTCGTAACGGAACCGGTCATGCAGGCGATGCTCACCGCCCTGCCAGAACTCGATGCGCTCGGGTGCCACGCGATAGCCGCCCCAGAAATCCGGCACGGGAATCTCTCCATCGGCGAATTTGCGCCGCAGCTTGCGAACTTCTTCCTCAAGCAGGGCGCGCTTGGCGATGGGGCGACTCTGGCGCGACGCCCAGGCGGCGATCTGACTCTCGCGGGGGCGGGACAAAAAATAGGTCGCGGACTCCGTGAGGCTCATGCGTTGTGCCGTACCACCCACGATGACCTGACGATCCAGTTCATTCCACGGAAACAACAGCGAAACCCGGGACTCCGCTGCCATCGCGGTCGCCTTGTCACTGCCATAATTGGTGTAAAACACAAACCCCGCGTCCGACAGCCCCTTGAGCAACACAATGCGCTGCCACGGGCGACCCTGCTCGTCTATCGTGCTGAGCGCCATCGCCGTCGGATCTGCCAGGCCGGCATCGACGGCCTGTTCCAGCCACCGTTCAAACTGGCGGATCGGTGACGGATCGAGCTCCTGCTCCGTCAGGCCGCCGGCCGTATATTCCCGGCGGTAGTTCTCGAAATGGCCAGCCATCAGTCCCGGGGCGGAAAATTGGCGAAGATGGCACTCGCGGCGAGGGCACGATTCTCTGCGGCCCGCTCCGGGTCGGGATTGGCTTTCAGACGCGACTGAATCGTTGAGCGCCACACTGAACGATTCCGCAGGGGGTCAATAAGGTCCACGATAAAAGTCCCCTCGGTGTACTGGCGCACACTCACATCAGACACCGGCGGACCGCAGCGCCAACAGTTGTAGAGGCTGGTGGCGTTGTATGAGCGGATATCCGTTTTTTCGCGGGTTACCAGGTGCCATGACAGATACAGGTCCGCCGCTTCGCGTTCATCGGTGGTGGCAAAGCCTTTGGCCTGCAACTCGCTGGCCAGCGCCTGGTCAATGCGCTCCACCTGCAGGTCACTGATGAGCTTCTCCGCCGCCGAGGTCCGGTCAATGGGCAGGATCTTCAGGGTTTTTACAGCGCTGAAGTCATAGCTTTCATCAAAATCGCTGATGGCCTCCAGCGAGGTCGTGCCACAGCCGGCCAGCAGTGATCCCAGAGCGAGTGCAAGAAAAAGGCGAAATACAGTGGTCATAGCTACGATCCAGCGTTTGGGGGTCCCGAGTATAGTCAATCGTCGTTGCCCGTCGATACGGGCGCGCGCCGGGCGAAGACCGGCAGTTCAGGAAAAGGATGGGCGGCTCGCCAGTCATCGCCGAGACGGTCCGTCAATCCATCGCCAAAAATCTGGCGGTGTACCGTATCGATGAGTTCATCGGCGGCCTCCTCGCTCAATTCTGCGCGGTAAACCACTGCCTCCAACAGCCCCTCAAGACGCAGGCGCTGACCCGGCGGCGCATCGTCTCCATCGGCCAGGCGCTGAAACAGGGCGGTCAGGCGCGATTCGACAAGTTCCACCAGAGACGGCATAGGGCTGATCCGGAGTGTTGAGATTGGCGGCCAGTCTGCCACCCCATGGCCGCAGGCGCCAAGGGGACTGCCTCGTGAGCCAGCTTCGCCTATAGTGCGTATTCAAATCGACGGTACGTATACGAGGTTTTGCGCGCGAGGTCATGAACCAGACACCGCTTTCGAAGGCATCAAGGCAGCGACGAACGCCAGGGCGCCCGTGGTTCCTCGCTGGCGCGTTCGCGTTGGCTCTGGCCAGCGTACCAGCAGTCACGTTGCCCGACGCCACGCTTACTGATGTAGCCCAGGACGCAACCCCGCAACACGACACCGATGCCAGCCAAAACCCTGTGCCAGACGTGCAGCGATATCAGCAGCGCATAGCAGAACTTGAAGCCACGGGTGGGGCCTACGCGAACGGCCTGTCGGAGCAGCTTCTTGGTCTGGGGTTGGCGTTGCAGCGTAGCGGCGACCACGCTGAGGCGATCAAAACCTTCAAGCGCGGCATTCATCTGACGCGGATTAACGAAGGTCTGCACAGCGACCGGCAAATGGCGATGCTGCAGGGCGAGATCGCCAGCCATATCGCCCAGGGCTCGCTTTCAGAAGCCGATGAACGGCAGCGCTACCTGTACCGCATCCAAACCCACGCTTTGACGGACGTCACGCGCGCCCGCGCCTACATGCAACACGCGCAGTGGCAGCGCAAGGCGTACGAGGCAGACCTGGGCGAAAACTCGTTTATGCGTTTGATCAATATGTTCAGACTGTATCGCCTGGCTCTCACAGACCTGGTGAATCTGGAGGGGAAGGAATCCCCGTCGCTGCTCGAACCGCTGTACGCGATGCTTCAGGCTCAGTACCTCCTCAGCGGGTTTGTGGGCGAAACCAGCTCCGGCTTCTATCGCACCCGCGTTATTCTCGGCGATGAAGAAAAAGCCATGCAGCAGGCCTATCGCAAGACCAGTCACAAAGAGGGCAATGCTGTAATCCGCTCGATTTATGAGGTGTCTGAAGTGCAACCGGGTTTTGATCAGGAAACCGCCGCGAACATCCTCGTTATGCAGGCGGACTGGAAGCTCTGGCACGGCAAACGCGACGACGCTGAGGCTATCTATGGTGAGATTTTCACGGAACTTGCGGCCCGCGAAGAGGACCAAGCAATAATTACCTCACTGTTTGAGGAACCCGTGCCGCTGCCAACGCTGGAAGGCGTGCGCACCCTGCCACCGCGCATAGCAGAGCGCGAGGGGGCGTTGCTGTTAGAATTTGACGTGACGGCTCGGGGCCGGGTGCGTGACCTGCAAAGGGTAGACACCCACCCGGGCAATGATGATGTCGCCGACGCCGTGATGCGCCGTTTCAGGCAAACGCAATTTCGCCCACGGATCAGTGATGGCATGCCGGTAGAGACACAGGGACTTCGTTGGGCTTATGACGCAAGCGTTTGGTAAACAGCCGTTCGGTAAGGCACCCCTCAATCTGGGACTGCTTCGCACGGCGCTGGGCTGTGCCGCGGTGACGATCGTGCTCACTGGATGCCCCAGCGCCAGCAACCCCACTACGCCCACCCTGCCGAGCCCACCGACGCCATCGACGTCGTCCAGCTCTGGCTCCAGTTCAAGTTCAAGCCCGTCGAGCTCGAGCTCCTCAAGTTCCAGTTCGTCTGACTCCAGCTCTAGCTCGAGTTCGTCCAGCAGCAGTTCGTCCAGCAGTTCGCCCAGCCCGTCATCGAGCGCTCCCAACACGGGGCAAGGACAAACCGGCGCAATCCCGGGCCAAAGCAACCCGGCGGGCAGCTCGGGCTCCTCATCATCCAGCACCGCCAGCCAGTCCGGCGAGTCAGGAGCCGACGGCAAACAGGGGCGCCAGGGCAGCAAGGATGGCGATCTGTACGGCGGTGGTAGCGGGGGTGATGGCGACAGCCGCGATATGGGGGAATTCCCTGAAGGTGAAGCGCCGGGCGCTGAGAACACCGCGTCTGGAGCGGAAGCGGGCGCGACCGGTGACCGTACGGCGGGGTCCGCGGGTGGGGGCATGGATGACAGCGGCGAGAGCGGCGGCATGGAACCCGGCTTTGAAGACAGCGCCGGCGGCGACGCCCTGCCATCCATGGATGATCAGGCACCGGTATTTGCGGGCAGCGGCAGTGGCGACACAGCAGGCCCGGAGGGGGCTGAAGCGGGAACCGCCGGTGTCGGCGTACCTGGTGTACCGGGAATCCCCGGAGCAGACGGAGCCGAGAGCTCCGAAGCTGGCGCTGGCGAAGGCGAATCCGATAGCCAGGGCAATGGTGCGGGCGGCGTCTACGGCAACTACCCGGGCAGCGGCGGCACCATGACGCCGGCGGAGCAGGTAGCAATCCTCGATGCCGAGCTCGAACGCGGCATGGGTGAATTCGACCAGATGATTCTCGAAGAACAGGCTGCCCAGCGCCGCGCTGCGCGCGAAGCACCTGAGGAACCGGTGCAGACGGCATCCGCCGGAGGTGCCGGTGGCCGCAGTAACACCGATGCAGACGGTTATGGCCGCGAAGTCGGCGGCGGAGGTTACAGCGTCGGCGGCGGCATGGGTGGCGCGAGCTCAGGCGGCGGCAGCGTGCCGCAAAATACTGCGAAGTACCCCCCGCCCGCCGACATACCCAATGGCAACGATGACGACGTAGTAGCGCGCCAGCTGCGCGAGGCGGCCATGCGTGAACCCGACCCCGCCGTACGCGAAAAACTCTGGTCGGAATACCGCAAGTACAAAGGCATTCGTGAGCCATGAAGACTTGCCGTCGCGTCACTGACACAGCGCTCGCGCGGCGGTTAAGCGGGCCGCTTCGCCTGCTGCTGGCCGTGAGCCTGTCTTTTGTCCTCGGTGGCTGCGTCAGCTCCACGGTAAAGAGCACCAGCGTTCCAGCGCTTGAAGGACCGATCCACACGGTGCCAGAAGATGAGCTGCTGGACGTTGCGGTCGCGATCTTTGATCCCGGACTGGATGTCGCGGACGAAGACGAACGCATCTACCCCGAGGTACGCCGCGCCGAGGCACGCTACATCCCTAAACTCCTCGCGGAGGTGCTGCAGAACTCCGGCGCCTGGGGTGCGGTGCGCGTAGTGCCCGACGATGAGCGCATCTCTGATCTCATGGTCTCGGGGACCATTTTGCACTCTGACGGCGAAACGCTGCGCCTGCAGGTGATTGCCCGGGATTCGCGGGACTACGTCTGGCTGGACAAGGAGTACGAAGCGGTTGCCAGTCGCTATGCCTACGACGCAAAAACCCGCAGCCAGTACGACCCGTTCCAGGCGATTTATCACGCTATCGCCAATGATCTGGTGCGTCGCTTCGACGAACTGCCCGCCGTCGCCCGCCGCGAGATCCGCACCGTATCTGAGCTGCTTTTTGCCCAGAGTTTCTCCACCGAGGCCTTCGAGGGCTACCTGGACCGTACGCGCAAGGGCAAGCTGCTGGTGGTACGCCTGCCCGCCGAAGGTGACCCCATGCTCGATCGCGTGCGACGGCTGCGCGAACGCGACCACGTTTTTGTCGATACGCTGCAGGAGTACTACAGCGGATTCTCGGATGACATGTATGGCCCCTATCAGGAGTGGCGCAAGCTGAGCTACGAAGAAGTCATTGCGTATCAGGAACTCAAACGCGAAAGCACCCGCCAGCTCATCGCGGGCGGCGCGGCGATCCTCGCCGGCATTGCCGCCGCTGGCAGCGGCGACGGCAGCACCCGGGCGGCGGGCAACGTCGCCATCATCGGTGGTGGGTACCTTCTCAAGAGCGGTCTCGAAAGCCGGGCCGAGGCGCAGATCCATGTCGAAGCCCTCGAAGAGATCGGTCAGTCCCTCGAGGCCGAAATCACACCTCAGGTCATCGAACTGGAAGACCGGACGGTGATGATTTCTGGCAGCGTGGAAGACCAGTACGCCCAGTGGCGCGAAGTGCTTGCCGAGATTTACCGCAATGAAATCGGTGACTTGCTACCGCCGGATGCCGCGACCGAAGCTCAGCCCTAGACCGCATTCCATGACCGAACCTTATCAGCGGGTTGAACCCACGCCCTTCAGCGCGCCGCAGCAGACGGAATCCGCCCCGGAGGCACAAGCCAGTGGCCACCCTCCCTGGCTCCTGCCCGCATTCGGTGTGCTGGCACTCCTTGCGATCATCGTACTGTTCGCACTGCCGCGCTGGGTAGATCGTGAAGCTCCCGCCGGGCCCACGGCGGCAGTCACCGCCCCAAAAGCCTCGACGGATTCAACACCTGCGCCCTCGCGTGAGCAGCAAAGCACCGAAGAGGCACCATCGCCCTTTGCGGACGCTGTCGCGGCGCGGGCGCGCAGCGAAGCCCAGGAGCTTCTCGAAGAGTTGCTCGACGTGCAGGAGAACCTGATCAGCCGGGGCGGCGAGACCTGGGCCAGTGAGGCGATGGCATCGATAGCGGCGCAAGCCGAAGCGGGCGACGCCGCCTATCGCGAACGCGATTTCGACAGTGCCATTGCCAGCTATACCGCCGCCCTGGATCAAGCCGTCGCGCTCGAGGGCGAACTTCCTGCGCGCCTCGCCGCACAACTTGACGCGATTGATGCAGCGATCGACAACCTCGATGAGAGCGCTGCAAACGAGGCCCTTGCCCTTGCAGAGCTACTGGAACCGGGAGACGCGGCCCTCGACGAGCGGCGTCCAAGGGTTGCTGCCCTTCCCCGGATCATCGCCGCCATGGAGCGCGCAGGTGTTCTCGAAGATGACGGCGAGCTCGCCGCAGCCCTCGCCGCGCTGGACGGCGCACTCGCCGAGGACTCACAGCACGCAACGGTAGCAGCAGAGCGTGAGCGTATTGCTGAGGCGCTGAAGCAGCAACGCTTCAATGCCGCCATGTCTGAAGGTTACGCGGCGCTCGACAACGGCACATTTGGTCGCGCGCAGCAGCGCTTCGAGGCGGCTGCCGCCCTGATTCCCGGGTCAACGGAAGCTGCAGCAGCGCTCGACGAACTCGCCGTCGCCCGCACGTCTGCCACCCTGAACCGCCTGCAGCGCCAGGGCGAACAACAGTTGGACGATGAAGCCTGGGACCAGGCCATCGCCACGTTCGAAGAGGCGCAGGCAATCGATGCGTCGCTGCGCTTTGCCCGCGAAGGCGTAGCCCTGGCCCGTCCCCGCGCCGAAGTGGACAAGCAGCTCGATGCCATTCTGGACAAACCCGGCCGACTGGTAGACGACGCGATTCTGCGCGAAGCTCAGGCCGCGCTGGCTCGCGCCCGAGGACTGGATCGCACCGGCCCCAAACTCGCCGAAAAAATCGCGCGCGTCGCCGAGGTGCTGCGCGTCGCCGAGACGCCCCGGCAGGTTACGCTGCGCTCCGATGGCCTCACGGAAGTCACGGTGTACAAGGTTGCGCGCCTCGGTGCCTTTGATTCCCGCTCCCTGACCCTGCGCCCCGGCGAGTACACCGCCGTGGGTACGCGCCGGGGTTATCGCGATGTTCGCGTTGTGTTCACCGTTGGCCCCAACAGCGCCGGTGATATCGTTATCGCCTGCAGCGAGAGCATCTGATGGACGCGCCCAAACCCGAGGCGATTCAGCCCGCGGCCTTCGAACCCCTGGCCCCTGGGGCCGCACCGCGTAAAACAGGCATCCCAAAATCCCGCTGGATTCTTGCCGCCGTACTGGGGGCCTTTGCCATCGCGCTATGGTTCCTGCTTACGGCGCGTTCACTGGAGCTGCTCGTCGTCGCCGAGGGCGAAGCCGAGATTTCTATCTCGGGCCTGGCTCTGCCCTTTGGTGACCGCTACCTGCTACGCCCCGGTCAGTATGCCGTAGCCGTCGAAGCCACGGGCTACCATCCCTACGAGGGACTCCTTGAAATCGGTCGCGCCGCAACCCAGCGCCACGAAATCCTGCTGCAGCCACTACCGGGGCGTCTCACCATCGACAGTACACCCGAGACGGCAGCGCTGTTCGTTGACGGCGAGCGAGTCGGCGACACCCCGATCACCGATCTACCGGTAGAAGCGGGTCTGCGCGCGCTGCGCCTTGAGGCACCGCGCTACCTGCCCCTGGAACGGGAACTGGATGTCACCGGTCGTGCCGTACAGCAGCAGCTGAGCCTCGTTCTGGACCCGGCCTGGGCCGACGTCACCATCAACAGCACACCACCCGGAGCCACGGTGCTGGTGGACGGTGAACCCCGAGGCACGACGCCTGCATTGGTAGACCTACTTCAGGGTGAGCGGCAGCTGGCCCTGCAGCTACCAGGCTATGCGCCCGAGGAACAGGCATTAACCATCGTTGCCGGCGAAGCCCAGGACCTCGGAACGATTACTCTGGTTCCCGCCACCGGAATTCTCAGCCTCAGCAGCGTGCCTTGGGGCGCCAACGTCAGCGTGAATGGCGAGTTCGCTGGCCAGACGCCCCTCGATCTGGAACTGGCGCCGGCACAGGATCACCGCATCAGCGTGTCCCGCGCAGGCTACCAGCGCCGAAGTGCGAGCATGCGCATGGCCGCGGGTGAGACCCGCAGCGAGACCATCACCCTGAGCGCCCTGCTTGGGGACGTAGTGGTCAAGGTACAACCCGCCGACGCGGAACTGGTGATCAACGGGCGGAGTATGGGTCGAGGCAACCAGACTCTGGCGCTTCCCGCCGTACTCCATCGTCTGGAGTTTCGTCTCGATGGGTATGAAACGATTCGCCGCAGCGTGACACCGCGACCCGGCCTGGAACAGCTGGTGGACGTGGCCCTGATGACGCCCCAGGAGGCACGCAAGGCACGCCTGACTCCCACCGTAACGACCGCCCTTGGCCAGACGCTGATTCTGATGAACCCGCTGGACTCACCGCGCAATGAGTTTTCGATGGGTGCCTCGCGACGGGACCCGGGCCGACGGGCCAACGAAGTCCTGCACCCTGTACGCCTGGAACGGCCCTTCTACATTCAGGATCGCGAGGTTACCAACGCGCAGTTCCGCCAGTTCCAGAACTCGCATAATTCGGGCCAGGTCGAGGGCAACAGCCTCAACCGCGAACATCAGCCCGTGGCCCAGGTGAGCTGGCAGCAGGCGGCGTCGTTCTGCAACTGGCTGAGTCGCCGCGAAGGGCTGAAACCGTTCTATAAGGAGCAACAGGGCATCATCGTGGGCTTTGATTCATCGGCACTGGGTTATCGCCTGCCCACCGAGGCCGAATGGGCCTGGGTGGCACGAATTCAGGGCGAGGATGTACTGCGTTTCACCTGGGGTGAGGACTTCCCTCCGTCGAGCGTCAACGAAAACGTGGCGGACAACAGTTCCGCCTATGTGACTGGCCGCATTTTGAATGGCTACGACGATGGCTATGTCGTCAGTGCGCCCGTGGGAAGCTTCAAGGCCAATCACCACCAATTGTTTGATCTGGGCGGCAACGTTTCGGAGTGGATCCACGACGTGTATACGATTCCCGCGGCGAGCGGCGTTGTGACCACCGATCCATTGGGTGCGCAGCGTGGCGATAATTACGTGATCCGTGGTGCCAGCTGGGCCCTTGGACGACTGCCTGAACTGCGCCTGACCTATCGCGATTATGGGCAGCGTGGCCGCGATGACGTAGGATTTCGCATTGCCCGGTACGCGGAGTAAGTTCATGTTGTCACTGCGACGCTACGTTCCCGCCATGCTGCCTGATGTGCTGGTGCTGCCGATGGCTCTGGTGCTGTCGGTGGCCCTGGCACTACCGGTGGCTCTGGTGCTGCCGACCGCAGCGGCGCAGGAACCGGCGGACGGCGCCGCAGACCCCAATGAGCCGGATGCAAGCGTTACCACCAGGGCAACCGCCGATGCCTCTCCCCCTCTTGAAGACTACGAAGCCTCGGAGCAGATCTCTGAGGACCTGTCGGTCTCGTTCCCCGTCGATATCTAGGATTGCCCATGAAGAAAGGCCTCTCTTCGGAATTCATGTTTCAGCTGTTTGCGCTGCTCACGGCGATCATCCTGGTCCATGCCATCTACGTGGCGGTGATTCGCCCGAGCGCCGACGCGCAGCTTGAGGCCCAGATGGCTGCTCAGCTTGCCGGCGAAGACGTTGTGTCCCAGCGCAGCTTCTCGGTGGTGATTCGGGACTTTGAGCAGGAAGCCTGTTTCATACTGTCGCTGTGGGCCCTGTCGATCATGGGTTATAAGGGTCGCCAGAATGTGCGCGAGCAGAAGCTGCTCGAGGAAGAACTGCTGTCTATTCCCGAGGGCACCAGTGTGCTACCGGAGGATGCGCGGCAGTACAGTCGCACCGTCGAAGCCCTGCCCGCAGATCAGCAGGACTTTCTGCTGTCGCGCACGCTGCAATCGGCGCTGCAGCGCTTTGCCACGACGGGGAGTATCCCCGCGGTCTCAGATACGATCCGCGAGCAGTGCGACGTGGAATCCGACCGATTGGACTCGGAACTGTCCATGGTGCGCTACATCGCCTGGGCCATCCCGTCCATTGGCTTTATCGGTACCGTACGCGGCATCGGTGACGCCCTGGGGCAGGCGTACAAGGCGGTGGAAGGCGACATCTCCGGCGTGACGGTCAGCCTCGGGGTCGCTTTCAACAGCACCTTTGTCGCCCTGGTCTTGTCCATCATCATTATGTTCTGCCTGCATCAGCTCCAGCTGTCTCAGGAGCGCCTGGTACTGAACTGCCAGCGCTACGCCGACTCGCGGCTGCTGCGCTTTCTGGTGGCGAGCAACTGATGGCGATCCTGGACTGCCGCGATACGCGCATCAGCCTCTGGCAGGAGGGCTCCGCCGCCCATAGCCCAGGTTTTGTGGTGCTGGACAACAATGAGTATCACTTTGGCAAGGCGGCGCAGGAACAATCGCGCCTGCGGCCACGCGACAGCAGTGCACGATTCTGGTGGCAGCTCAGCACCCAGCCCCTGAAGCCGGCCCTGGGCGCCGCCCGTCATACGGCGGATCTGGTGCACTCCCATCTGCGCCATGTGCATGCCGAAGCGGGCAGCCCCGAGCGCCTTGCGCTGGCGGTACCCGACAGCATGGCCGGTGAACAGCTGTCCCTGCTGCTGGGCGTAGCCCAGGCCTGTGATTTCGCCGTATCGGGTCTGGTGAGCCGGAGCGTGCTGCTCGGCAGTGCCGCCATGAGCGACGCCGGCCATCCCCATCTGCTCCATATCGAAGCACAGCTCAATCAGACCATCCTCAATGAACTGGTGGCCCAAGATGGCCACGTACGCCTGGTTCGCAGCACGCCGCTCCCCTCCTGCGGCCTGCTATCGCTGCAGGAGCGCTGTATTTCTGCAATCGCCACTGCCTTCATACAACAGACGCGTTTTGATCCACGACGAAGCGCCGCGAGCGAGCAACGCCTTTACAACGATCTGCCGACGATTCTCAGCGACCTGCGGGAACGGGGCGAAGCGAGTGTGGACATCGACGGCCACCGCTGCCGCGTGACCTCGTCGGTGCTGGCCAGCGCATCGGAACGCCTGATGACCGGCGTGGCCAGTGCCCGAAACGACCTGCCCCTGCTGCTAGATGGCGACCTGCGCCTGCTGCCGGGCATCGATGCGCTGCCCGGCACCGTGGTGCCCCTGAACGACAAGGCGCTACCCGATGCCTGGGACCAGCAGCGGGAGCATGTCGAAACCAGCGGCGATGACGTGCACTACATCAATCGGCTACCGCTCATCGGTGGGACGGTAGCGAAGGCGACAAGCGCCCCTGCACCCGCGGCAGCGGTAGCGACCGCGGCAGAAGCGGCGCCCGCTGCACCCAAAGCGGAGGTCACAAAACCCACAACAGCAACGCACGTGCTGCTGGGCATGCAGGCCCTGCCCCTGCGTGGAGACCGCGTTGCACTGGGCGACGCCTTCGCATTGCGCCGGGAACAGGCGTCTTGGGTTCTGGAGGGCGATGGCGCGCTCGTCAACGGACTGCCCTGCGCCCCCGGACAACCCCTGAGCCTTGGGGACACGCTGTCGCTGGGCAGTACGGGCCACGGACGGCTCATCGAGGTTCTGGACTGAGGCGGCAAACGTGGCCAGGCGAAATAAACGCAGCTTCAGCACGTTCAACCTGTCCTTTCTGGACATCATGTCCTGCGGCTTTGGCGCGGTGGTGCTGGTATTCCTGATCATCGACCATTCCATCGAGGTCGAATCGAGGGAGCTGAATGTTGACCTGCTCTCAGAGGTGAATCTGCTTGAGGAGGATATTCGCGAAGGGCAGAAGAATCTGGTGGTCCTGCGCAACGCTTTGGATACCGTCGATCTTGAAATCGTCGAGGCCGAGGGGCGGGCCACCCGCGTCTCCGACGAGATTGACGAAGTCGAGGCCCTGATCGCCGCCCTGATTCCCGAAGACCTCAGTGAAGAAGAAGCGGTAGAAAAGCTCAAGGCCGAGGTTCAGTCCCTGGAGGACGAGGTGAAGCGCCTGCGTGAGGCCGCCGAAGAAGAGAGTGGCAAGAGTGCCCGCAGCTATGTGGGCGACGGTAACCGCCAGTACCTCACCGGCATGAATCTGGGTGGTCGCCATATCGCGATTCTGCTCGACGTGTCTTCAAGCATGCTCGCCGACAAGCTTGTAAACATCATCCGCCTGCGCAATATGGACGTGGAGTTGCAGCGTGCCGCCGACAAATGGAATCGCGCGCTCAACACCGTGAACTGGCTGACGGCGCAACTCCCCGTAGGCAGCGATTACCAGGTCATCACCTTCAACACCCAGGCCCGTACGGCCCTGCCCGACACCGAGGGGCAGTGGCTCGAGGTCGCGGATCAGGCGCAGCTCGAAGACCTCACGGACGCCCTGCGAGAGATCGTGCCCTCGGGCGGCACGAGCCTCGAAAACGCCTTTGATCACCTGCAGACCCTGTCCCCCGTACCCGACAATATTTTTCTGATCACCGATGGGCTTCCCACACAGGGGACGTCGCCCCCTCGGGGAACCACGATCAGCGGCAACCAGCGCCAGCGCCTTTACCGTCAGGCCGTGCGCAAGCTTCCGGCGAATGTCCCGGTCAATATCATCCTCGCGCCCATGGAGGGTGACCCCCTGGCCGCGTCGGAATTCTGGCAACTGGCCCAGTCTACCCGCGGCTCGTTCATGAGCCCGTCGAGGGACTGGCCATGACCGGAGGCAACTGACATGCCGCGCAAGCGCCGCGAGATGGCGGAGTTTTCCCTATCGTTCCTCGACGTCATCTGCTGTGGCTTCGGTGCGGTGATCCTGCTGCTGATGATCACCAAAACCGTACAGCCCCAGATCATCGAGGCGTCGACGGTTAACCTTGAAGGCCTGGTCGCCGATCTGCAGCAGCAACTGTTCGAGATTCGCGGTGAGACGCGGTTTTTAAATCGAGACCTCAATGCGCGACAGGAACAGCTATCGGACTACAAGGAACGCATTGCCATTCTTCGCGGCCAGCTCGCATCGGCCCGCTCGCGCTATGACTCGCTACAGGTCGAGACCAACACCAATTCGGTGATCACCGAACAACTCGCCATCGCGCGCCAGTCCCTGACGGAAGAAATGAAACGCCTGCTCAGCGGTCTGGAGGTCAGCAACAATCTCATTGGCGGCATCCCTGTCGACAGCGAGTACATCATCTTCGTCATCGACACCTCCGGCTCCATGTTCTCCTACGCCTGGGAGCGCATGATGCAGGAGATCGAATCGACCCTGAACATCTACCCCAATGTCAAAGGCATCCAGATCATGAATGACATGGGCAACTACATGTTCAGCCGCTATCGCGGTCAGTGGATACCCGACACCGATGGGCGACGCCGGGTGATCATGCAGAACCTGCGCAACTGGAACGTGTTCAGTAATTCATCGCCTGTCGAAGGTATTACCAGTGCGATCCGCAGTTTCTACGATCCCGCTAAAAAGATTAGTATCTATGTATTCGGAGACGAATTTACGGGTCAATCCATCGCCGAAGTGGTGGACGTGGTCGACCGCATCAACGCCGACACCGCCGATGGCGAGCGCCGCGTACGCATCCATGCCGTTGGCTTCCCCGTACAATTTATCCGGGCACCGAATCTGCAGGGCACGGGCATTCGCTTTGCCACGCTGATGCGCGAACTCACCTATCGCAACGGAGGGACTTTTGTTGGACTCAACGACTTCAGGCCCTGAACACAACAACCGCGCCCCTCGACGGGTTCACGAAGCGGCGAGAACAGCGCTGCTTCTTTGCGCTCTGTTGGTGGCCGGCTGCACCACCAAGGAAGTTATTGTGGTGGGGAATTTTCCCGCCCCCCTCATGGAGCCACTGCCCGTGGCCCTGGGAGTCTGGTACGAACCGGAATTTGAGACCCACGAGTTTTTTGATGAGGCCAAGGGTCGCGCGGACTCTACCTGGATCGTGAAAACCGGCGAAGCCCAGGTGGACATGTGGAGCGGGCTACTCAACGGTATGTTTTTGCGTGTCGAACGCATGGACGGTAAACCCGCTCCGGAGCAAATGAACCCGGCGGTCGACGCGGTACTGATCCCTCGTGTGGACGAACTGCAATACACGATTCCCGCCCACACCAACGTCAAGGTCTACGAGATCTGGCTGCGCTACGCCTTTGAACTGGTCACGACCAGCGGCGAGCCGATCGCCGAGTGGACCATGACCGCCTATGGCAAGACCCCAACGGCCTTCCTGCAGAGTGACGAGGAGGCGGTGCGCCTGGCGGGCGTGGTGGCCCTGCGCGACGCCGGCGCCCATTTCATCACCAGTTTTCTGACCGTGCCTGAAGTCGCCCAGTGGATGGAGGAGCTGGAGCGCTCGCGGACTCCAACGGCGGCGTTATGAACAGGACCCTGTCCACAACGAAAAACCTGTTCCGCTCCGTGGCGTTGCTCGGTGCGACGATGCTGACCGGTGGCTGCGTAACCTCCACGGTAGACGAGATGGTCTTTAACGAGCCCATCGAAGGAATTGGCGACGCCACGGTAGTGATCCTGGGCCGACGTCATGCCAGCGACTACGACACGGAATTTGATTTCATCGAGTGCATTGCCAAGCACATCGTGGCGCGGGATCGCAGCATCGAAATCATTGACGAGATCGAGTTCATCAACAGCATGTACCCGTGGTTTGAGCCGCGCACTGCGCCGCTTCGTCCCGCCGACATCGACCGGCTGATGCAGCAGCAGCCCGTCGCCGACCAGCTCGCGGCGCTGAAGCTGGAATACATGATCTGGGTGGACGGCAGCACGGTGCAGACGAACTCCGCCGGCTCCATGACCTGTGGCGTGGGTCCGGGCGGGGCGGGCTGTTTCGGCTTTGGTACCTGGGGCAATGAAGCGGATTACGAAGCAACGATCTGGGACTTCACGGATCGCGCTGAAGTTGGCCGTCTGAACACGACGACCTCGGGCCAATCCTATATGCCTGCGGTGGTGGTACCCATCCCCATCATTGCGCCTGTGCAAGGCACCGCCTGCGATGGCCTGGGTGACCAGCTGCTGGAGTTCCTGTCGAGTGAACACTGATATCCCCAACAACCGCCCACACCCGTTCAAGTCCCTGGTTACGCTGATCGCGGCAGCAACGCTCGGCACCCAGCTGGTCAGCTGCACGGTCAACCCGGCCACCGGCGGCGCCACGGTCGTGATGTCGGGCAGCGCCAGTGAGCGTGAGACCGGTCAGGAGATGTACGACAAGTTCATCGCCGAAGGCGCGGCCTACGACGACCCGGAACTCCAGGCCTACGTGAACAAGATTGGCCAGCGCCTGGTAGCCCAGAGCGACATGCCGGACCGAACCTTCACGTTTACGGTCCTCGACGCACCCGAGATCAACGCCTTCGCCACCCCCGGAGGGTTTATCTACGTCAACCGCGGTCTGCTCGCCTATCTGAACGACGAGGCGGAGCTGGCTGGCGTGATCGGGCACGAGATAGCCCACGTAACGGCGCGGCACCACGGACGGCGCAAGACCGCCGGCGTCACCAGCCAGGTGCTCGCCACCACCGCCTACGTGCTCACAGGCAGCAGTGCGGTCTACGAGGCATCCAGCATGTATGGGGCCGAAGTGATCAGCGGCTATGGTCGCGACATGGAACTCGAGGCCGACGGCCTCGGAGCCGAATACATGTACAAAGCCGGCTATGAACCCGAGGCGCTACTGGATGTGATCGGCGTGCTCAAAAACCAGGAACAGTACATGCGCCTGAAAGCGCGCGAGGCGGGAAAGTCCGGCACGACCTACCACGGCCTCTACGCGACGCACCCACGCAACGACAAGCGCCTGCAGACGGTGATACGTGCCGCCCATGAACTCGACGATGGCACTTATATCGAAAGCCCCGAGATCCCCGGCGAGTTCCGGCGTGTCACCGATGGCCTGGTATGGGGCGAGAGCGTGGCGGGTCAGCGCGCCGATGACCGCTACTATCACAACAAGCTGGGCTTCACGATTGAGCAGCCCGAGGGCTGGGCAATTACACCCGGAGCGCGCGCTGTGGTGGCGTCAGCACCCGATGGCAGCGCCACGCTCACCATCACGCTCCGTCGCAAAGACAGCTCCACGACACCCCAGGCCACACTGGAGTCGCTGGCCCGGGGTGACCTGAGCGAGGGCGACCCGTTGCAGCAAAGTGGCCTGGACGGTTACACGGTTATCGCCAGCGCCAACGGCAGCAAGAAACGCCTGGCGGCGATCAATCTCGATAACTTGACTTATCTGTTTGAGGGGGAGGCATCGGACTTCGCCGCCAGTGACGCCCAGCTACTGGCCCTGATCGAGAGCTTCCGGGCCATGCACCCGAAAGAAAAGAGCTCCAACGATGCTCGCTACGTGCGCTACATTCAGGTGCCCCGGGGGGCCGATATGGCCTCCCTCGCCAGCAGCACACGTATTGATGATGCCGAGGCGCAGCTGCGCCTGATCAACGACTTCTACCCCCGCGGGGAGCCCCGCACCGGAGACTGGATCAAGGTAATCCAGTAGAGTTGGCCGCACCGAACCCAGCCATCCCGGGAGGGGTTCTCGCAGGGACTTTCGTGTCATGATCAGAAAACGCTTGCTCCGTAGCGCAGCGGGTTTGCTGTCTGTCTTTCTCGCCGCAACGCACTCGGCGATCGGGGCGGACGCACCAGCAGACCACATTTTCACCAACGGTCGAATCTACACCCTGAACGCCACAGCTCCCTGGGCCGAGGCCGTTGCCGTGCGGGGCGACACCATCGTCTACGTGGGCAGCAACAGCGGTGTGGATGCGTTTGCGGGCGATGGCACAACACGCCACAACCTGCAGGGCCGCATGATGACTCCGGGGTTTATCGACTCGCATATGCATGTCGGTTCCACCCTGCCCTACCTCTTCGCCGCCCAGCTCAACCCTGCCATGACGCCCGCCGAAATACTGAGCAACCTGAAAGCGCATGGCGAACGCTACCCGGACCAGAACCCGGTCATCGGCACTGGATTTCTCGGTGCTGCCTTCGGCCCGGAGGGCCCCACCGCCGCGGCGCTGGACAGCGTCATTGCCGATCGTCCCGCGATCATTTTTGACGAGGGATTCCATTCCGCCTGGGTGAACACTCGCGCCATGGAGCAGGCGGGTCTCACCGCCGACTCTGCAGACCCCATTCCCGGCGCCCACTATTACCGCCGCTATCCCGACGGACGACCGACCGGGTGGCTGATCGAGGGCGAGGCCTTCGGCTGGGTCAGCGCAAAGCTGGGACTGGTGCGCGAGGATATTCTGGAAGAAGCCGCCGACAGTTTTCTGACCCAGATGTCGGCCATGGGCATCACCGCCGCCTTCGATGCAGGCATGATCGAAGGGGACGGCGACCTCTTCCGTTTTATGGGACGTCGTGCCACAGAAGGTCGCTTACCGGTGAGAATCGTGGGCTCGCATTACGTCAACAGTTCGCCGGGACTCGACACGGCGCTGGCTGACCTCGCCCGCCTGAGCCGCGAGCACGACCACGAATTCTTCGACGTCGAGGTGCTCAAGATTTCTCTGGATGGCACCGTCGAAGCGCAAACCGCCTACATGCTTGAACCCTATCTGCAGCCGCCCGGTCATCTGGCCGCGCCGCTGGTTCCCCTGGAGCAGACGCGTGAGGTGATGGCACTGGCGGTGGCTGATAACACCGACATCCACCTGCACGCGATCGGTGACGCGGCGGTGCGCATGGCCCTGGACCTTGTGCAGTACAGTCGCAGCGAGCACCCGGACAGCACCAGTCGTTTTACGATCTGTCACGCGCAGATGGTCAACCCGGCAGATGCGCCGCGCTTTGGCGAACTGGATGTGATCGTGCAATCCACACCAACCTGGTACGCCTTTGACGATATTGCCCTGGCGTACCTGGGCCCCGAGCGTATGGAGCACATGTATCCCCTGCGCAGCATTGCCCAGGGTGGGGCCCGCGTGACGCTGGGCAGTGATTACCCCGCCAGTTGGATGGGTCTGGACGGCCTCGACCCCCTCTTCAACATCGAGATGGGCGTAACACGCCAGCCGCCAGGAGACCCCGACTACGCGCCGCAACCGCCTGTGCATGAACGCATCAGCCTCGAACGGGCACTGCGCGGCTACACGCTGGACGCGGCGTATCAGCTCGGGCGCGAAGGATTACTGGGCTCCATCGAGCCGGGTAAGCAGGCGGACCTGGTGGTACTCAGTCACAACCTGTTCGATCTCGACGCCTATGCCATACACACCGCCCGGGTGGTGCTTACCATGATGAATGGCGAGGTGGTCTATGAACAGAGTGAGCAGGAGTAGCCCCGGCTGGTGCACCCCATCGATTGATCACTATGTCATCGGGAAGTCGGTGACTCGCCATCAGACTTGACGCGCTCATCGGCGCGCTCAAGCTGCGTTTGCAGGTGCTGCAGCCGCTTGTGCAACGCCGCCATCACGGTCTGCTGGTTACCTTCGGCTTCCCGAAGGGTCTTTAACTCTTCTTCGGTACCCGCAATTAACTGACGCAGCTTTTCGGCCGATGCCGCGTCGTCCGCTTTGTCAAAGGCCACTTCTTCTACGCGGGGTTTTTTCTCCTCGTCGCGTCCGCTGGGCAATGACGGCTCCGGCACAACCCGAACGTCCGCCGGCAACGCCCTCGTCACCATGTGGTTTGGTGACAGCACTTCGATGCCATCGCGGTGCAGCGCGGCCAGCATGGTGGACAGCAGGCGCGAACGCGCTGAAATCAGACTACTGATATCCTCAAGCAGACCCGCGACGCGATACGTGACGGCAAAATCTCCCAGCTCCCGTATATGTACAAAGCAGTCCTTCAATCCTGACTGTTCGGCAGCCTCACGAAGCACGTCCATCACACGTCCCTGGGGCACGTCGTAGCCAAGGGACACCTCGGCGGTAATGATGGACCCCGAAGCGCGAACAACCTTGAGTGGGCGCGAAGTCATGTAGCTGTTGGGCACGGTAACGAGGTCACGAAATTCCGTTTGAATCTCGGTATGCAGAAGGCCCATTTCGGTAATCCGGCCAGTAAGCTCCTCGACGGTAATAAAATCCCCCGGGCGCGCCTTCTCGATGGTTTTGAGCATCACACCCGCCATGATATTGGCGATAAACGTGGTCGACGCCAGGGCGATGGCGGCGCTCAGGAGAATCCCGATAAGGCTGAGGAACTGCCCTCGCAGGGAGTCGCTCACCGGCATGACCGCAATGACCAGCAATACCGCAGCAAGCGTCAGGGACAGCATGATCAGTTGAAATCGGAATTGCGCCTCGGGCTGCTTGTCCCAGCGTTTGCGCAACACCCGGTTCGCCAGTAGCAAAAACGCGAGGACCGCGGCCAGGGTAGCGAGGAAGGGTATGAGCGTTGAAATAGAGCTCAAGAGTGCACCCATGCAAAACTCCCGTTTGGTTTCAGGCGCAAGCCTACACCAGTGCGCAATGCTTCGGGCAGTGTGCAAACACGGTAAACTTGGGTCCAGGAAAGTATCGAGAGTCCCCATGTCTGCCTGGCCCAATCAGCTGCATCGATGCACAGCTTTCTGCTTGTTGCTCTGTTTCACCCTGCCTGCAATCGCTACCGATCGCGGCGTCATCTTTACCGCCGAAAGTGTTATCACCATGGACCCCGGCCAGCCCCGCGCAGAAGCCGTTGCGGTACAGGATGGGCGAATTGTCGCCACCGGTGATCTCAAGGCACTGCGTGCCCAACAGGCGCTGGCGGGGTTTGCGTTGGATGAGCGCTTCGCGAACAAGGTGCTCATGCCGGGATTTATCGACCCCCACGTGCACCCCAGCCTGCCGGCGGTGCTCACGCAGTTTCCTTTTTTGGCTCCGGACGACTGGGCCCTACCGACGGGAAACTACCCTGGAGCCCTGACGCCCGAAGCCTTTGAGCAGCGCCTGCGCGAGCTGGTGAATGAGCCGCGCCAGGCAGATATGCCCTTCATTGCATGGGGCTATCACCCGCTGTGGCATGGGCCGGTATACCGACAGACTCTGAACGACTGGTTCCCGGACCAGCCCGTGATGCTCTGGCATCGCTCGTTTCACGAATTGATTCTCAACGACCAGGCGATTGCGTTCCTCGGCCTGACCCAGGCGGACGTGGATTCGCTGCACGAGGCGGACTGGCAGCGCGGGCATTTCTGGGAGAACGGGCTGAAAGCACTGGTACCGCGCATGGGATTCCTCTTTGATCCTGCGCGCTTCATGGGCGGCATGCACAACTTTATCGCCATGGCCCACCGCGGCGGTGTCACTACGGCGCTCGACATGGGCACGGGGATCTTTGGCAATCCGGAGCAGGAGCTGGCGATGGTGCGGCAAGCGGTGGAGTCCAGCGACGCTCCCCTGCGTATCATCATGACGCCCATCGTCACGGATTTTCTGGCGCGGGGTAAAACGCCCGCCGAGGCAGAAGCCGAAATAGACAAATGGCGCGAGGGGAACTCTCAGCGGGTACTGATCGACCGGCACTTCAAGATCATGATGGACGGGGCCATTTTTTCGGGCCTCGCGCAGATGGGCCCACCGGGCTATCTCGACGGCCACAAGGGCCAGTGGATGGCGCCGCTTGAGACCACCACCGCCTGGGCACGGCACTTCTGGCGCGCGGGCTACAAAATCCACGCCCATGCCAACGGCGATGCCAGCGCCGCAGCGCTGATCGAGATGCTCACCACGTTGCAGCGCGAGCACCCGCGCCCGGACCATCGCCTGACGCTGGAGCATTTTGCCTACGCCACCGAAGAGCAGTTACGCCAGCTCAACGCGCTGGGCGGCGTCGTCTCGGCCAATCCTTACTACCACTACATTCTGTCGGACCTTTACGGCGAAGCCTGGCTCGGGCCTGACCGCAGCGCCCAGATGGTACGGCTGGGATCCGCAGAGCGCATGGGCGTGCCCTTTGCCCTGCACTCGGATGCGCCCATGGCGCCCCTGGAGCCCCTGACGCTGGCCTGGACTGCCAGCAACCGCCAGACCATCAATGGCAACAGCACAGGCCAGACGCAGCGAGTGAGCCTGGATGCGGCGCTGCGCGCCATCACCATCGACGCGGCGTGGATCATGGGCTGGGAGGATGAAATTGGCTCCATCCGCGCGGGAAAGCGCGCGGACTTTACGGTACTCGAAGCAGATCCGTACGAAACAGGAGCAGAAGGACTGCGGGATATCGCCATCTGGGGCACAGTGTTCGAGGGTCGCCCCGCGCCCCTGAAGCCATAACTAACCGCCGTCTAACCCACAAGGTTCCCGGCCGCGCTCGTGCGCAGCTCCTGGACCAGCACCCAGGGCTCGGCCACCACCGCCCAAAGCTGTGCATCGCATTCCAGCCAGCGACGGGCCTGATCGTCTGACACTCCTGCGACGGCACCCGCCGCCATCCAGGCCTCGAAGGCGGGGCGATCATCCTTTGCCAGCGCGACCGCGACGGCCACCAGATCAAGATCCGATCCCACCAGCACGAGATGACCACCGGCAAAGTAGCGTTGCAACTCCGTAAAGGCGATGCGCGCAGTCTGCGCGTGAAAGTCCGCGACCAGCTGCTCCTCAGGGGTTAATCCGTCGGCTTCAGCCATAACGCGGATCGGCGACAAAGGGGTTGCTCTGGCGCTCGCGGCCAAAGGTGGATGTGGGGCCGTGGCCGGGTATAAACGTAATGTCGTCCCCCAGGGGAAACAGCGTGTCGCGAATGCTGGCGATCAACTGATCGTGATTTCCCATGGGAAAGTCCGTGCGCCCGATGGAGCCCTGGAACAGCACATCACCGACCCAGGCCAGGCGTTGCTGGGCATGCAGGAACACCACATGACCCGGCGTGTGCCCCGGACAGTGAAAAACCTGCAGCGTCTGCTCACCCACGGTCACGGTATCGCCGGCGACCAGCCAGCGGTCGGGCTCGAAGGGATCGGCGTGGGGAAAGTTTGCCATGCGGCACCACTCCGGAAGCTTGTCGATCCAGAAGCGGTCACCTTCGTGAGGTCCCTCGATGGGGACCTCGAGCTCATCGCGGAGCAACGCTGATGCTGCGCAATGATCCATGTGGCCATGGGTGAGAATGATTTTCTCGACGTCGGCATCGAGTTGTTTCACCGCCGCCAGAATCTTCTCGCGATCGCCGCCGGGATCCACGATAGCGGCCTTTCCTGTGCTCTCGCACTTCACGATGGAGCAATTCTGCTGGTAGGGTGTAACCGGAACCACGGCCACCTTGATCAACGGGTCGGCCATCAATTAGTCACCTCGCTCGCAGGGGCGGTCTCTTCCGCCTCAGGCTGTAAATCTGCATTGGGGTTGAAAAACACATCTTCGTCGAACTGTTTTTCGGAGCGGCTGACGATCACGGACGCCGTCGCATCCCCGGTGATGTTCACCACCGTGCGCACCATGTCCAGCAGGCGATCTACACCGATGATCAGCGCGATACCCTCCACGGGCAGGCCCGCCTGCTCCAGCACCATGGCCAGCGTAATCAGGCCCACTCCCGGAACGGCCGCCGTGCCGATCGACGCCAGCGTCGCCGTAACAATCACCGTGACGTAGGACGTGAGTGACAGGTCAAACCCGTACACCTGGGCGATGAACACCGTGGCCACGCCCTGCATGATCGCCGTCCCGTCCATGTTCACGGTCGCACCCAGCGGAATGGTGAAGCCCGCTACGGAACTGTGAACACCCAACCTTTTCTCAACGGTTCGCAGGGTGATCGGCAGCGTCGCGCCGGACGAAGAGGTGGAAAAAGCAAAGGCCCAAACCGAACGCATTTTTCGCATCATCACCAACGGTGGCAGACCCGTGAACCCCTTGAGCAACAGGGAGTAGGTCACGATGCCGTGTAACAGCAGCACACCAAGGACAGTGAAAAAATACGCGGCGAGATCCACGATAGCGCCAATACCCATGTTGGCGAACAACCGGGCCAGAAGCGCGAACACACCGAAAGGTGCGAGGGCCATGAGCACGCCCACCATCTTCATCACAATGGCTTCGAGATCCGTGAAGAAATTTGTCATGCGCCGGCCCGGATCACCGGCGTGGGAGATCGCGTATCCGAACAGCAGGGCAAACACGATGATCTGGAGCATCTCGCCGTTGGCCATCGCTTTTACCGGGTTATCCGGGAAGATGTTCACCAGCACTTCTTTCAGCGGCGGGGGCGCTGTGGGGACAAACGTGGCATCGGTTTCGAGCTGCACGCTCATGCCCGGACCGATAAATACGGCAATCAACAAGCCCAGGGTGACGGCAATGCCGGTTGTGCTGAGGTAGAACAGCAGGGTCTTACCGGCAATGGGACCCATACGGGCGCTGTCGCCGAGCGACGCCGAGCCACAGACCAGCGAGACGAACACGAGGGGAACGACCAACAGTTTGAGCGAAGCGACGAAAATTCGACCCACGACGTCGAAGACGCCCCCGACCAGCCAGTCGTCGATAATCACGCTTATGGTGCCGTCCACCACCGATGCATGG
>JAUIMF010000128.1 GCA_030433415.1 Gammaproteobacteria bacterium
TGATATAACAAGTATTGGGACTGCCTGTTTGCTCGGCAGCCCCAACAAGCTGAGCCGCTAATCGGAAGCCAGGAGCCTCTCGCTGGCGCCGCCATCGCCGGTGCGCCAGCCCACGTACGAAAGAAAACGTCCGACCATCTGCTGATCCACCCGCAACCTGAACTTGAGGTAGAGACCACTCCTTCGATAGTCAGCATCCGCAAAGTCTTCGTCTATGAAGCCTTCGAAATTGTAGCCCGCGGACACCCAGGCATTGCCGAGCACCGAGCGCCCCACCGAGACACCCAGGCTGTTGTGCGCAGTACCTGACTCAACTGACACTCTCGTACCCGCATGTGCGCCGATGTCCCACTTCTGCGTCAGATCGTACCGGTAGTCTGCCGCCAGCAGACCGTTGATCGACGCGTAGGTGTCGCCATCGAACTGCGTCACAACGTGGCTGACACCTGCATGCAGAGACAGCTCATGCCGACCCCATCGACGGTTGGCATGTACGTTTTCCACCAGCTTTCTGGCCGAGCGGCTGAAGGTGGCATCTCGCGATTCGCTGACCTCCAAGTCGAGACGATTCAGCAGCAGCCAGCCATCGTGACGAGGGCGCCAGGCGAGCCCGAACCGCGCTCGCCCGGTATCAGCGGTCGTTCCCGCTGTAGTGGTTTCACTCAACCACTGCGCGCTGGCCGACACGGCACGGCCGTCACCCAGCTGCCGCGCAGCGCCGAAGAGCATGTTGTTTTTGTCGGCGCGATCGCCGCGATGAAACTCGAAACGGCCACTGGCTTCCCATACATCGCGACGAAAGCCCGCACCAACGAACGCCGCCATGAAATCGTCCGAGTAGCTGCCGTTGGCCGCAGGCTGCGATGGGTTGAAGCTTGCGGCAGACGGATCCCGCGGCACATCGCTCAACGTCTCCACCCGATCGGCGCCGAAATCCAGCAGCCAGCGTTCGTTGAGGCGTATCTGTTGTATGAGCCCGGTGGTGGAGAACAGCCGTTCGCCGTTTTCCGTCATCTCCCGCCCCAGGTAGGACTCTACGCGGCTGCCGGCCCAGGGCCGGGCCCTGAGACCGATTCGGGTGTCCTGGGTGTCCAGCGCATCAGCAAAACCCAATTCATGCTCGGCCACCAGCGTGACCCGGCTCAACAGATCGAACTCGGCGCCGAACGCCGTTCGCGAAGGGTAGTCCTGAACCGTGTCACCATCTGAGACCGCCCATTCCGAGTCGGTACGCAGAGACAGTCGGCCATCGAACAGCGCAGTGCCGGCACCGAACCGCAGCAGTTCCGATGACCGCTGATCGCCTGAGGCCGTGGTTTCATCCACCGCCTGCAGGCCGCCGTGATAGTTGAACCGACCCTTCCGGTAGCGCGCTTCCAGGAGCGCGGCATCCCGCTCCCCGCCCTGCTCGACGGTTTCCTGATGAAACAGCTCCGCGCGCAGAGTGATGGCGTCATTCAACGTGTATTCACCTTCCAAGCCGTACTTCAGCGTGTCGGTCTCCGTCGCAACCTGCTGACCGAGACCGTAATCCCGTTCGACTTCACGCGCATAGGCGCGCCCAGCCAGACGCTCCATTCTGTGGCGATACTCCACGAGCCACGCGAGCGCATCGCCCGACTGCTTACGATCCGTGGTTGCCGCCTCGAGATCCAGCTCACCGAAGCCACCGATACGCAGATGCGCATCGATACCAAGCAACGAACCACCATCCTCGCTGATCTGGTCACCTACCCAGGTGATACCGATCTCGCTGTCCTGATCATCGAGCGCAAGGGCCATCCGCGCGCCGGCGACAACGTCATCGCCCGGGGCGCTACCTGCTATTTCGTAGCGCACTTCGATGGTGATCGGATTGAACGCTTCGTCCTGGCTGGGCACCGGCTGCCGGAAAATCAGCGTACCGGCCTGGTAGTCGATGGTGTAATCCACATCCCGGGTCAGCGGCTTCTCATCGAGCACGCGTTCGGTGTGGAAACGGTCGCGGGTGACGATGCGCACCTGCTCGCTGCTCTCGAGCACGCGGCTGCGGCTGAGACGATACAGGCCAGAAGTTCCGTCGCCCGCGAGCGCGTCGAACACCAGCGACTGGTTGCTGTCGCTGGCAAATGCCTGGGCACGCAGGCGCTCGCCGTAGTAATCCATGCGCGCGCCGTTGAGCGTGCGCTCGTAACGCGCCAGCTCGCTGCGCTCGAAGTCGGTTTCGAAATCTCCCGCTTCAAACGCGAAGTTGCTGCGTTCGAGCTTCAGATAAAGTTTGCGCTGGCTGCGTGCGTCGAAACGCTGCGCTGAGCCGTCGCCGTAAAGCGTGTAGTAGCGGTTGGGATCGATCGTGCGACGGATTTCATTCTCCACCGTTTTGTCGGTGTCGTATGCCGCAGTCAGCAGCCAGGAGCCCTTCACGACCCCACGTGCATAAAACGCCAGCCGACTGCTGTCGGAGCCCTGCGAACCGAAGGTGCCGCCTTCCTCTCCGCCACCGAGCCCCATGGTCGATTCGGCAAGACCGACAAAAACCCAGTCCTGCGAACCGGGCGCGAGACGCGCACGAACGGTTTCCACCCGATGCCGGTCGAACTGAAAGGCGAGCGTTACATCTCCCGCCTCGGTTGTCGGCTCCAACCGGATGTAGGCGATGCCGTCGCTGCTGACCTGATAGGTATCGAGTGCAGCGCCACCGTCCACGACCTCAAGGCGCCGGGCCTCATCGAAGGCCCGATAAGGTGCTCGGACAGAAAACTCACCGGACAGCCCCGGACGAGCCGGGAATCCGGCACGATCAAAAAAGCGCACGGCAAGCATCGGCGGATGCACCCCATCCGCCAGAAGGTAACTTTCTTCCGTAACGAGCTCCGCGCGTGCGGGGAGCTGCCCGAAATGCACCGGCCGGGAAAGTCTGGCCTGCACGGTTCCGTCTGCACTCAGCATCTGCGCTTCAATGAGGCTGTCGTGCTCGCTGATGGGGACGTTGCGCCAGGTAGTCAGGGACAACCCGCGATCCGGGTCCGTTGTCGTCCCTTCGAAGCTGACACTTTCCACAATCCGACCATCGACCACCAGCGTTGGCTGCCAGCCACTCGGGTGTTTGACTGCCACCGCGACCGAAGGGGTGCGCGGGTTGAAATCCTCCGGTGGCCAGACGAGCTCAGCACCCTCAGGTGCCGCGCGCAGCCAGTCGAGGTCGAACTCGGGCGGCTCGGTTTCCGCCACCTCAGGGATCTCGTAGGGCGTGACCTGCTTCTCCGGCGGCGGCAAAGAAACCTGCACGGCGGCCACTTCGCTTTCGCGCCGGATGCCCCGGTCGACGGGCTCGAAGGCCCTGCTCCGACCGCCGGGATCTACAGACGCCTCCAGCGGCGCACCTTCGGCAATGACATAGAGCCGCTCATCACCGGGCAGCGGCGTAAGCCGGTTGACGACTGCCGGCGAGCGGTACTTGCCGAACGGCGTGCTCAACCAGGCGCTCGCTCGGGTCTCGATCTCGTCGCTCGTACCGGACACTGCAGCTTCGAACTCGAGGACGTGCTTCGACTTTGCCGATAGCGCCGGCAGAGCAAACGTGAGCACCTGCCCGTCTCTTCGTGGCGCGATGGTGTCCCCTGCCAGCCGACCGCTGCCGGCGACGAACCGCGCGTGCTCATCAAGCAGCACGGTCACGGATCCGTGCTGCACCGGCATATCGCCGAGCACGATTTCCGCCGAATATTGGATGCTGCCCTCGACAGCGTGCGCATGGAGCTGCACGGTCCACGTGTCGTCACGTTCGACCGGCGCGAGGCGAAAGTCTTCGCGCCAAAGCGCACCGGCGGGCAGGTCCGTAAAACGCGCGCCCACGTCTCCTGAGTTCCGACTCGAAAGCCGACAGGGTTGAGGCTGATAGCCTGGAGGGATGGTGGTTGGATCAAGCTGCACGACGTGGGTACCGGGCGTCACACCCTCGAAGTGGTAGCGTCCTGCTTCGTCGGTGAGCACGAAGCTGCCATCCTCCAGCATCACGCGCACGCCCGGAATCCCATCACTGGCCGCCTCACAGCGATCGGTGACCCGCCCCATGAGAAATGCCGTGTCGCCGAACAGCGCATCGCGCACGAACACATCGGCATAGGCCGTGTTGACGTCCGTCAGGTTCGCGCCGGTGGCCGTGACGCTGTTGCGTGCGGCGCCCAGCGTCGCCGAGGCGGTTACTTCCACCACGTAGCGCAGTTCCGCGCCGCCGGTGATGTCCCGGTCACCGAGGTCAAAGGAAAGCTGCCGTCCATCGGACGAAATCCGCGGGTCGACGAGCGCTTCGCCGTCGAGGCGCGCCGAGCCGCTGCGATAACGGAAGCCGGGCGGTAGCGTGTCGAGAACGGCGAGCTGCGCAAGCCCCGCACTCGCCTCGCCAGCCTGCAGGCTGACAACGTACTGAACGAACTCGCCAATGCTCACCGCCTCTTCGCTGGCAGACTTGCTGAGGAACAGGCTGCCTGTCTGCGGATCCAGCGGCAGATCGAATGCCGATGAGCGGCCCGGGCTTTGGGTAAACGCAACGCCGCGGGAGCCGGGAACGATGCGGTAACGCCCGTCTGCAAGCGCCGTGAGCTCTGCATCAGACCGCTCCGACGGGAATCGAAAGCCTTCCGGCGGCTGCACGGTCAGACGGTAACGCCCGACGGGCAGATAAGGCACGTAGATGCTGCCCGCCGGAAAATCGTAGGCCGTGCCTGCGTCATCCGTGGCCCCGGCACCGCTGACCAACACTGCAGGGTATGTCGTCCGACCGTCTGCGGCGAAGAGCTGAGCCGGCTCACCCGTCGCATCGTCGATGAACGTCACTTCAGCGCCATCCACTGGCGCGCCGCTGACGCTGGAGAAAACCGTGATCAACGGGTCGAAAACCCCTTCGACGCTGACGCTGTCCGTCGCATCGTTCGGGTCTTCATAGCTGACGACGAGCGCCGATCCCGGCTCAGCGACGAGCAGGCAATCACCGGGCGCTCGAGACGCATCGGCGGTGTTCACAACGGCCGCGAACTCGCCGCTGGCCGTAGCGGTTTCGCGCAGCACCACCTGACGCCGGGGCGCGCAGATCCAGGTTCCGGGCGACAGCGCACGCACTGCTGATTCCTGCGACGTGGCGCCCTTGTGCCGGCGACCTGCCGCGGCGGCGACGCTCGGCCGGTCCC
>JAUIMF010000045.1 GCA_030433415.1 Gammaproteobacteria bacterium
ACACATTCGCAACACGCTGAATGCAATAAGAATTTTTTTAACTACACGGCCGTCTGTCGATTGGCATCAATTGTGCACCAGCTTTCGGGAACAGTACCGAATTCAGTGCACAGGTATTGAAAAACCGTGCCTCCGGCCCGCGATTGGCGCGCCCGGGGGCATTGCATCATGCATTTTTGAGGAGAGATCATGAAGCCATTCACCACTCGCCGACTGCCTCTGGCAGCTTCCATTACCGCCATCATCGCCGCTGCGCCCCTGGCGCAGGCTCAAGAAGATGAAGTTCTGCAAATGGAAGAAGTCGTCGTCACCGGCTCCCTGCGAAGCCTGCCGGGTGAAGATGTAGAGATTTTTGGCTTCGGTAAATCGTTGCTGGAAACGCCGCGTTCGGCATCCACCATCAGCTTTGAGCAGATGGATCGATTCAATATCACGGACATAGACGAGTTGGTTGCTTTTGCCCCCGGTACGTTTACCCAGTCATTCTTTGGCGTCGCGGGCTCCTTGGATGTACGTGGCACGCCGGGAGAAACGTATTTCCGTGGTGTCCGCCGCATTGACAACCCGGGCAACTATCCAACACCCATCGGCGCTTCGGATCGCATCGACATCGTGCGCGGCCCTGCTTCGCCAATTTATGGACCGTCGAAGATCGGCGGTTACCTGAACTTCAATCCAAAGTCTGCACGTGCTGGCTCTGGTGATTACCTGGACAGCAACACGGGTGCCATCTCCTATGAAACGGGGAGCTGGGACCGCAATGTATTCACCGCGGAAATCGGCGGTCCCATCTCGGATCGTGCGGGCTACTACCTCTACGGAGAGTTCGAAGATTCGGACAGCTTCTACGACAACACCGATACGGAGCAGACTGTTATCCAGGCTTCCTTCGACGTAGATCTCACGGAAAAACTGCACATGCAGTTCGGTGGTATGTACCACGATTATGTGGGCAACCAGGTTGCAGGCTGGAACCGTCTGTCGCAAGCACTGATCGACAACGGCACCTACGTTACCGGCACCTCCCCAGCCCTTGATACGGACGGCGATGGCAAGATCTCCCACCAGGAGTACGGTGCCACCTCGGGACCGCTATCGAATTTCGTGTTTCGCCCGCAGTTTGTCAGTGAGGCGGATCTAATCCCGGAAATGGCCTTGATCAACCCCGGCACCACCAAGCTCGATGAGAGCAATGTGTTGGTCTCTGAAGCGGACACGCTCGACAACGAAGTGATCACCCTGTATCTGGACTTCATCTATGAGGCGGATAACGGCCTGCGCATCACCAACCAGATGTTTTATGAGCAGTTCGAAAACCTGAACGAAAACGCGTACGGCTTCTCCCAGGCGGGAGAAACCTGGGTCTTCGAAGAAAAACTGATCTTCGCCTTCGACATGGAAATGGGAAGCATGAATGCCAGCTTCCAGCTGTCGCCGTCGATCCGTCACACGGACTTTGATCGTGGTCAGGATTACATCAATGAATACTTTGATCGTCGGGACTTGAGCCAGACCGCTGCTGAGCGTGACGCCTCGCTGGATACCCGACTTTTGGCCACCCAGATCAACGACGACTATTCCGAGTACCAGTACGGCGACTACACCATGTACGGCCTGGCATTCCTCGGCGACTTCAGCTGGGACAACGGCCTCGCGGTGACGCTGGGCTTGCGCCAGGACTTCATTGAAATGGAGTCCAACACGCCGTTGGATCTGCTGCTGTTCCCGCCAGAAGACCTCGTAGCGATGTTCCCGGACGGTGTTGCCAGCTTTGATGATAGCGACGAGGTGCTGTCCTGGTCTGTCAGCGTAAACTGGAATTCACCGATCGGCCTCGTGCCCTACGTGACTGTGTCGGAACAGGGCACGATCATCGCGGATCAAATGGGCGACCTGCCCTTGGCGCTCGTCCAGGCCGGCAATGCAACAGACGTTTCGGAATTGTGGGAGGTAGGCCTGAAAGGCAGCTTCCTCGATGATTCCCTGTACTTTGCTGTGAACTACTACGAGCAGGAACGCACGGACTTCAGCGCGCAGTCTATCGTGACGAACTCCGGTAGCCGTACCGAAGGTATGGAAGCAGAACTGCGCTGGGTAGTTAACGAGGCCCTCGTCGTCACTGCGGGATGGACCAATATGGAGGTCTTTATCATCGAAGCCGAGGAACAGGGTGGCCTGTTCAGCTTCTATGGTGCGGACGATATTCCCCAGATCGACCCGGCACTGGTCTACGCCGGTCAAATCATAGGCATCCCAGAGACACTCGATGGACAGAAGGCAGGTATCCCCGAGAACATTTACACGCTCACGGGCACCTATTCGTTTAACGATCAACTCGCGATCAGCGGCAGCCTGATTCAGGTGGACGAGGTGATATCCGGCGCCTCCGGCGCGGTGGAATTGCCCTCCTACACGCTGCTGAACCTTGGTCTGGTCTGGGAAAACGACACCTGGTCTTTCCAGGTAAATGCCAAGAACCTGACGGATGAGCGCTACTTCAGATCCAACTTCCCGAACTTGTTCGGATCGCAAGTTGTTCTGCCAGAGCTGCCCCGGAACTTCCAGGCGCGTATCGCCTATAAGTTCTGATCGGCACCCTGGGGTGTTTCACAAGGCTCTCTTCGGAGGGCCTTTTTTTGTTCGCATCAGTACCGTCATGAATGGGCCGGTGTTCTTGCGGACGGTGGGTGGCACGGCTGAGGGCGGAGCGGGCGTTATCCCTTTGCGCGTCTGTCGAGCGCACCGTTCAATGCCGTAGCGCCGATCAATGTAGCGCGAGCAGCGCAATGGGATGGCGCCCGCTCCGACCGTCACCCGTACCACCCACCCCCCAAAGCACAGGAAGTACTACAAGACGTCCAATAACTGGCACAATCGCTACCGACTCAAGTTCAGGACGAGATGCCAATGAGCGACCACCAGCAAGCGTTCGCGCAACTGAGCGACGCGATGAACCGCGCGGTTATCGGCCAGGAGCATGTGGTGCGTACTCTCATCATCGCGCTGCTGACGAACGGCAACATTCTGCTGGAGGGCCTGCCGGGAACGGCCAAGACCCGCAGCGTGCGAACCCTCGCCCGTGTGCTTGAGGCAACGCTGGGGCGCATACAGTTCACGCCGGACCTGTTGCCCTCGGACGTCACCGGCACCGAAATCTACCAGGAGGTCGACGGGCGCCAGGAGCTGCGTTTTCAGGAAGGTCCCGTGTTCAACAACATCGTGCTCGCCGACGAGATCAACCGGGCGCCCGCCAAGGTACAGGCGGCCCTGCTCGAAGCGATGGAGGAACGCACCGTGACCGTAGCGGGCCAGAGCCATCAGTTGCCGCCGCTGTTCATGGTCCTGGCAACGCAGAACCCCATCGAGCAGGAAGGCACCTACCCGTTGCCCGAGGCGCAGATGGACCGGTTCATCATGAAAATCAATGTGGACTACCCTGACGATGCGGCCGAAGAAGGCATCATTCGCCTGGTGCGGGGCGAAGAGAGCGGTGATGCACCCGACGAACCCCGACTGTCCCAGGAGATTGTCTTTGCGGCCCGTCGCGCCCTGGGTGCGATTCAGGTGTCGCCGAACATCGACCGCTACGTGGTCGCCCTCGTTATGGCGACGCGGGACCCGCAACGCTACGAAGATTCGCGGTTGAAGGACTGGATTCGCGTGGGTTCGAGTCCGCGTGCCAGCATCGCCCTCGACAAATGTGCCCGTGCTGCGGCGTGGCTCGCAGGCCGCGATTACGTTACCCCTGAGGATGTGCGCAGCATCGCCCACGGCGTGCTGCGCCATCGCCTGATTCTGAGTTACGACGCACTCGCCGAAGACGTTGGCGCCGACAAGGTTATCGACGAGATTCTGCAGCAGGTGGCGGCGGCCTGACACCATGAACTGGCTGCGGGGCGGCAAAGGCAGCTTAGCGCCCACGGATGACCGTGTGGCGGCCAGCCTCGCGCACCTGCGCGCGCTGGAATTCCGGGCTCGGGGATTCTCCTTTCTGCCGCGCCAGCCCGTTCAGAGCGTACTCACCGGACGCCACGGTTCGCGGCTGCGCGGGCGCGGCCTGAACTTCGAAGAGCTTCGGCACTATCGCCCCGGCGATGATATTCGCACCATGGACTGGAAGGTGACCAATCGCACGGGCAAGCCCCATGTACGGGTCTACACCGAGGAGCGGGAGCGCAGTGTGCACCTGCTCGTAGACCAACGGGTCAGCATGTTTTTTGGCAGTCGCCGCGCGATGAAATCCGTGGTCGCCGCCGAGGTGGCCGCGCTCGCCGCATGGCGAGTACTGGCCGTCGGTGATCGCCTGGGTGCCCTGGTGTTCGACGATCAGCAGTGCCACAGCCTCAAGCCACGGCGCAGTCGCGAAGCAGTGATCAATCTGCTGTCGCGCCTGGCAAACTGCAATGCCGCGCTCGGTGCGGGCCAGCGCTCCCGTCCCGACCAGCTTAATCACGCGCTGGACCGACTCAGTCGCAGCCTCGGCCACGATGCCCTGGTGATCTACATCGGCGATGGCTACGGCTGGGATGACCGTAGCGACGAGATGCTCAAGCGCCTGTCGCAACATAACGACGTGATAGTAATCAACGTGTTCGACCCCGCCGAAGTCACGCTACCCGCGCTCGATGAACTGGTGGTGTCCGACGGCGATCTGCAGATCGCCGTGTCGGGCACGCGTGAAGAACTGCAGTCGCAGTTTCGCGACAGCTTCAGCCAGCACGTAACGCATATGCGTGATGTGCTGCGGCGCTACGGGCTGCCACTCATCGAGGTTGATACCGAGAATGATCCCGTGGACCAGCTCTTGCGCGCCCTCGGGGGGTCTCGATGACCCCGCTGTTCGGCCCTGGCTGGGGCAATTACGCGATTCAGGGGATCGTCGAGACAACGCTCCCCGAGGCCGTGTCCCTCATGCCACAGACCGTGGGCTGGTTGATACTCCTGGGATTCCTGACGCTCTTTCTGGCCTACAAAGGTTGGCAGCGGCGCCAACGCTGGCTGCGGGATCGTTACCGTCGCGATGCCCTGGCCGCATTGCAGAAACTGCGCCAGCGCTATGAGGGGGGTGACGCGCAGGCATTGCGAGACCTCGCGCCGCTGCTGCGGGCCACAGCGCTGGCAGCCTGCGGGGACCGTCGTCTCGCCTCGGTTCGCGGGCAGGCCTGGGCGGATGAATTGCGCACTATGGCACCCGATGCAAAGCCGCTAGATGTCGCAACCCTCGATGCCCTGGCGTATGGCCAGGGCTCGCAGAGTCCCGACGAAGCGCTCACACTCTTCGCGGGGCTTGCCGAGTGGATTCAAAGGCACCGCAGCGATGCTTGAGTTCACCCAGCCCTGGGCCTTTGTACTGGTCGCCCTGCCGCTGCTGGTGCGTTGGTTGCTACCCGCCCACCGCGAGAGTCAGGATTCATTGCAGGTTCCCTACTTCCAGCGTCTGGTCAGCCTCAGCGGTGAAGTACCGCGCGCCGGTGCGAGTGTGCTCACACGCCGTCGCATCCAGAGTCTGGCGTCGGTGCTGGGCTGGCTATTGCTCGTGCTGGCGCTCGCGCGTCCCGAATGGGTGGGCGAGCCCGTCACGCTGCAGAAGTCCGCGCGTGACCTGATGCTGGCGCTGGATCTCTCGGGCTCCATGGGCGCCACGGATTTTCGTGACGAGGCCGGCCAGGCAAGCGACCGGCTGAGCGCCGCAAAGGCGGTTCTGAGGGACTTTGCCCTCGGCCGCGATGGTGACCGCCTGGGCCTGATCGTCTTCGGCAACGCGGCCTATCTGCAGGCTCCCTTCACCGACGATCACGCCACGTGGCTTACGCTGCTGAATGAAAGCGAGGTTGCCATGGCGGGCCAGAGTACAGCCCTTGGCGACGCCATCGGTCTGTCCATCGCCCTGTTTGAGGCTTCTTCTACCGAGAACCGGGTCCTCATCGTGCTGACCGACGGCAACGACACGGGCTCGCGCGTACCGCCGGTCGATGCTGCAGCGATCGCAGCGGCGAAGAATGTGACGGTATACACCGTGGCCGTCGGTGACCCCGAAACCGTCGGTGAAGAAGCCCTTGATCTGGAGACGCTCGAAACCGTAGCCGACACCACAGGAGGTGTGACTTTCCAGGCGCTGGACCGACAGGCCCTACGTGCAGCCTACGCTCGCATCGACGAGCTGGAACCCGCCGAGTACGACTCCCTGTCTTACCGGCCGCGAACAACGATGTTCCACCTGCCCCTCGCGGCCTTTGCCCTGCTGTACTTGATCGCCCTGCCGTTGTTTGCCCTGCTGGCCCGGCGCCAGCGCAGGAGCGTACATGACTGAGCTACTGGCGAATCTTCATTTTCTGCGGCCTGCCTGGCTCCTGCTGATCATTCCCTTCACCGTCATGAGCGTGATCCAGTGGCGGCGCCGGGACCTGTCGCGGCAGTGGGAGCCCGTTATTGCCGCGCACCTGCTACCACGCATGATCGTGCCAGGCAGCCAGCGCCGACTGTTCTCTCCGCTTTGGGTCTCCGTCGTTTTAAGCCCTCTGGTAGTGATCGCGCTGGCGGGACCGAGCTGGACGCGTGGCGAGTCCCCCTTTGCGGAGGATTCCGCCGCCCTGGTGATTGCCGTTGATCTGAGCGAATCCATGAACAGTACGGACCTGCAACCGAACCGACTGCAGCGCGCCCGCGACAAGATTCTCAAGCTCGCCGAATCCCGGGGCGACGCCTACACCGCCCTGCTCGCCTACGCCGGCACGGGGCACACGGTACTGCCGCTGAGTAATGACTCGTCGGTCTTGCTGCACTACCTGGACGCACTGCGCGTCGGCATGCTGCCGCGCCGTGGCAAGGCCCCCGAGGCGGTGCTGGATGCCGCGCTGAATCTACTGGAGCAGCGCAATGGCGGCACGCTGCTCATTGTGGGCGATGGCGCCAGCGATGCGTCTGCCGAGGCCTTCGCTCGCCTGCGGGACACGGCTGATGTGCAACTTCTGGTATGGGGTATGGGACGCACCCAGGGGGAGCTCGACGAGGATCTGGCCCGGGGGCTCGACAGCCGAGCACCGGCGCTGCAGGAGAAGCAGCTTCGCGCCATTGCTGACGCAGGCGACGGCTATTATCGCCGCCTGTCGACCGATGACAGCGACCTTCGGGATATCACCCGGCGCATAGATCGTCACTATCAACTCAGCGACGACAGTGCCCGGCCCTGGGTGGACGGCGGTTATCACCTGCTGCCCATCATCATGCTGCTGTTCGTACTCTGGTTCCGGGCCGGGTGGGTCCTGCGATGGTAAGTTCCGGGATCGTAAGGACCGCACTGCCATCGGCATTGCAGCGCCCGCGTCCGTTGATACTGCTGATGGTAGCGGCGGTGCTGGTGTGGGCGGCGCTCCAACCACGCGCCTTCCTGGGACTCTGGCTGACCCCCGACCAGCAGGGGCAGCTCTGGTTTTATGCGGGTGATTACGAACGCGCTGCCCGCAGCTTTGATAACCCGCGCTGGAAGGGCATGAGTCTGTATGCAGCGCAGGATTTTGCCGGGGCCGCGCTCTACTTCAGTCAGTATCAGGATGCCTCATCCCTGCTGGCCCGTGCCAACGCCCTGGCCCATGGGAGGGAATACCTGGATGCGAAAGCGGCCTATCTGGAGCTGCAAGAGCGCTTTCCACAGCACCCCGCGCCAGGGGTCAATCTGCCCATTGTGCAGACGCTGATCGATGACAACCAGCGTCTGTCTGAAAGCCAGGCCTCGGAACCCGGTGATATGAGCTCAGAACAGGACGAGGGACCCCGATCGTCGGAAGGGGACGAACGGGTATCCATGATTGAACGCGAGCAATTCAGCGCCGACGAACTGCTGCAGGACCCGGCGCTCACCGATATGTGGCTGCGTCAGGTACAACGCGATCCCTCGGAATTTCTGAGCACCAAGTTCTATCTTCAAATGGAACGCCGCGAGGGACGCGAACCGTGAGCAAACCCCGGCCCCTGCAACGACCAATGACTGTTCTGTCTGTATGCCTGTTGCTGCTGGTCAGCATGGCATCGGGTCACGCTGCCACGCCCCAGCAGCTGATTGACGAAGGTCGCCTCAGCGTTGACCTGCTGGTCGAGACCGAGGGCCCGCTCTATGCGCGCAGCCCCATCATCATCGCTGTTGAAGTCGCCACGCCCCGCTGGTTCAGCCGGGGAACCCGCATACGAGATTTTCGTGTGCCGGGCGCGGTGGTACGCCCCGTGTCTTCCTTCGCTGACAACCAGACCCAGCGTCGCGGCAACGAAAGCTGGAGCGTACAGCGCTGGCGCTACCGGCTATTCGCCCAGGAAGCCGGCGACATTGTTATTCCCAAGCTGTCCGTAGCGGTCGCGGTGAATGGCGGCGATGCAGGCAATGTAGAGGGTGAGGTGATGCTACCCGCCAGAACGCTCTCGATCGAATGGCCACCGGGGATCGAAGGCCTGGCCCCCTGGGTCTCGGCGAGCAGTCTCACCATTGAAGAATCCTGGGAAGGCGAGCTGGAAGACTATCAGGCGGGGGATGCGGTCACGCGGGTTCGTCGCTACCAAATCAGCGATGCGCCGGCCATGGTACTGGTCGCGCCGCCGACACCCGATATCGACGGACTGTCGCTGTATCGCGCGCCGCCGGTCGTAAAAGACAGCCAGAACCGCGGGCAGCTTCAGGGCGAGCGCGAAGAACGCCTGATCGTGACCTTCACTGCGCCCGGTGATTATGAGCTACCCGGTCTTACTTACCACTGGCTCGACACGGACTCGGGTGAAGTCCACCAGATTTCCATCCCGTCACGACAGTTTTCGGTAGGTGGAGTCGCGGCCGAGCCATCGTCGTCGATCCCGCGGTCCTCGAATAGGCTGCGCTATCTGACACCGGCGCTGGTGTTGTGCCTGGTCGCTATGCTGCTCTATTCGCTTCGCGGTCGCTCCTGGGTGCTCGTCGGTCAGGCGAAGTTCTCCGTGTTCCTTCGGCAGCTGAAACTCCGGCGTCGCTACCACACCGCCGCGCGCCATGAAGACAGTGCCCGCTGCCTGGAGCTGCTCTACAAACGCCTCGCCCAGTTGGGGGCAGGACCTGAACTGAGCAAACACGTTGCCCGCTCAAGCGGTGGAGCATCGGCGTTGGAGGCTCTGCTCGCGCATGCGTGGGGCAGCGCAGGCACCGCGCCGACTCGCGAGCAGTACGCGATACTGTGGCGCTGCGTCACAACCGATACCCACACACCTGCGACAGCGACGCTCATGCTCAATCCCGGTTCATCGTTACAGCATCATCGCCACTGACGCCGCTTCGCGTAGGCGTGTCCCGTATTCAATGGCATACTCTTTGCGAGGCTTTTCAGGTACGCGCAACACCAGCGTCTCATCAGCACTTCACCAGTACTTCACCAGCACATCACAAATACAGATGGAGAAAGCATGACCGCGGTCACCCAGGATTTTATTCAGTCGCTACCCAAGGCCGAGCTGCATGTGCACCTCGAGGGAACCCTTGAACCGGAGCATATTTTCAGCCTGGCGGCGCGAAACGGTATAGAACTGGAGTACGACAATCCCGAAGACGTGGTCGCCGCCTACGACTTTCACGACCTGCCCTCGTTTCTGAAAATCTATTACGCCGCCATGGACGTGCTGCGCACCGAAGAGGATTTTTACGATCTGGCCATGCACTACTTCCGCCGCGCCGCCGAGCAGAACGTGGTGTACGTCGAGCCGTTTTTTGACCCCCAGGCCCATACCTCGCGAGGTATTCCCTTCGACACGGTCATCAACGGCATCCATCGAGCGCAGAACGACGCAGCAACCGAGCTCGGGGTCGAGAGCAATCTCATCCTGTGTTTTCTCAGGGATATGAGCGCGGAGTCTGCCGCAGAGCACCTCGCCATGGCCGAGCCCCATCTGGACAAGCTCATCGGCGTGGGTTTGGACTCGGACGAAAAAGACAATCCGCCATCCAAGTTTGCCGACGTCTTCGCCCACGCGAGAAGTCTGGGCCTGAAGCTGACCATGCACTGCGACGTGAATCAGAAAGACATCGTCGAGCACATTCGCGAATGCCTTGAACTCATTGAGGTGGACCGCATCGACCATGGCATCAATGCCCTCGAAAGCGACGACTTGTGCACCGAGATAGCGCGCCGGGGCCTGGGTCTGACGGTCTGCCCCGTGTCGAACCGCTTTGTGGTGCAGAATCTCACCGGCGATGAAATCCGCGCCATGCTGGCCCGGGGGATGAAGGCCACCATCAATTCCGATGACCCCGCCTATTTTCGCGCCTACATGAACGAGAACCTTCAGGTGCTGGCAGATGAGGCCGGATTCACCCGCGACGAACTGCTCACGCTGACCCGCAACGCCTTCGAGGTCAGCTGGCTCAGTGACGCACGCAAAGGTCACTACTACGAACAACTGGCAAAGGTTGGCCAAGCATGAATACCGCGATTGACCGGTTTTTTGGCCTGCAGGCCCAGGGCAGTTCCGTTCGCCAGGAGGTTATGGCGGGGATCACGACGTTTCTGGCCATGGCCTACATCACGGTGGTGAATCCCGCGATCCTGTCGGATGCCGGCATGGATTTCGGGGCTGTTTTCGTCGCCACCTGCCTCGCCGCCGCCCTCGGCACTCTGGTTATGGGTCTCTACGCCAACTACCCCGTGGCACAGGCACCGGGCATGGGACAGAACGCCTTCTTCACCTATGGCGTGGTGCTGGGCATGGGGCATAGCTGGCAGGGTGCGCTGGGCGCCGTCTTCCTGTCCGGTCTGATCTTTATCCTGCTCTCGGTGCTTCCCGTTCGCGAATGGCTGATCAACGCCATACCGCGCTCCATGAAGCTGGGCATCTCCGCCGGTATCGGCCTGTTCCTGGGCATCATTGCCCTCTCGGGCAGCGGCGTGATAGTCGCCAACGACGCCACCATCGTGGGCCTGGGAGACCTCACCAAGGCACCGGCCATGCTCATGCTGCTGGGATTTGTGGTTATCGCCGCGCTATCGGCACGCAAGACCATCGGCGCTGTCATCATCGGTATGCTGCTAGTGACGGTGGTGGGCTGGCTGACTGGTGCCGCCGAGTTCAAGGGACTGGTGTCGGCGCCGCCGTCCATGAGCACGTTCCTCGAGCTCGACCTGCGCGCCGCCTTCGACCTGTCCATGGTAACGGTCATTCTCACGCTGCTGCTGGTGGATGTATTCGACACTGCCGGTACGCTGGTCGGCGTCGCGAATCGCGCGGGCATGCTGGACGAGAACGGGCACCTGCCGCGACTGAGGCGAGCGCTGCTGTCGGATTCGAGCGCTACCGCCGTCGGCGCGTTACTCGGCACATCGTCCACCACCAGTTTTATCGAGAGCGCTGCCGGTGTCGAAGCTGGCGGCCGCACGGGCCTGACCGCCGTCACGACCGCTGTGTTGTTCCTGCTCTGCCTTTTTGTCGCGCCCCTCGCCCAGAGTATTCCCGCTTTTGCCACCGGCGCGGCGCTACTGTTCGTCGCCACCATCATGGCCCGGGCCCTCGAGGACCTGGAGTGGACCGATGTCGCCGAAAGCGCACCGGCGGTGGTGACCGCCATCGCGGTGCCCCTGAGCTACTCCATCGCCGACGGTATCGGCCTGGGATTCATCGCTTACGCCCTGGTCAAAGTGCTCTCGGGCAACGCGGCCCGCTGTCCGCTGGCGGTCTATCTGGTGGCGGGAATCTTTGTGCTAAAGTTCGCGTTCCTCGCCTGAGCGCCTCGGGCCGCTCTCACGCATAAATCCAACAGCGCGACACTCTGCACGGACTTCTATGGACAAAGTTTACATCTCAGCCAACGACCTGCTGCTGGACTCATTCCGCCTGGCAGAAAAAATCGTCGAGAGCGGCTTTCGACCCGACTTCATCATCGGTGTATGGCGCGGCGGCGCGCCGGTGGGCATTGCCATCCAGGAGTACCTGTCCTACGTCGGTGTCGATACGGACCACATCGCCATTCGCACCTCCTCCTATACCGGTATCAACCAGCAGGAAAAAACCGTGCGGGTGCATGGCCTGGATTACATCATCGACAACGTCAACGCCGAAGATGACGTGCTGCTGGTCGACGATGTATTCGATTCAGGCCGCAGCGTGCGCGCGATTTTCGAAAAAATGCGGAGCAAGTGCCGACGTAACATGCCCCAGAACATGAAGGTGGCAACGCCTTGGTATAAACCTGCCAAGAATATTACCGACATCACCCCGGACTACTACGTGCATGAGACCGATGCGTGGCTGGTGTTCCCGCACGAACTCGTCGGTCTGACCCAGCAGGAAATCATCAACAACAAGGGCGCCCTCGCCGACACGCTCACGAGCCGCCTCAAGGCCGGCTAGAGCTTCAGTCGGTCAAAGGTAATCAGCGCCTTCAGCAATTCATTGAGAGGTCGCTCGACCTCGTCGCGGGCATCCGCTTCCGTGAGCTGCTGAATCGCCTCGACAATACCGATCCAGCTGCGCATGTGCTGCGTGCTCAACTGCGCGGCGATGTTGATCAGATCCCGCGCCAGCGGCAACGTCACCAGCGCTACCCGCTTTAACGCCACCAGATGCTCAATCGCCAGGGGCTGCTCCTGAAGGCGCTGCTGCAGGCGCAGTACCAATTGCGGCTGCGTCTCGAGCTCGCGCGTTTCTGCCGGATCCGCCTCGGCGGCAAGAAACGCCAGGTCCAGGTGCGACAGAAAATCTCGCAGCACGCTGCGCAGGTTCAGCCATAACTCACGGCGCCGATAGTACTCCCGCAACTGCTGCACAAAGGTGAACAGGCCGACGAGAAAAAACCCCTCAAGGCAGAACCCGATAAGCTCTGGCAACAGGTTGTCGCGAAACGCGGTGTCGTCGGCCTGAGACAACCAGAACAAATACAGCCCGATACCGCTGAGCCCGAATATCGCCAGCGGCAACACCAGCAACCAGCGATTCACGACGGCGACTCGTCGTTCACGTACGCCTCTACGACGCGAACAATACGCTGGGCGTCCCGGCTGCTCAGGTCCCGCGGCAGGCCGTGAAGATACACCACGCGACCATGATCCAAGGGAATCGGAACAACGTCCGCGCGCTGACGGTCAAAGGCCAGGCTTACGGCCTCGAGGGCCGAGGCCTCGGATGCCGACACACTGCTATCCGGGTGTGTCTGCACCGCCGCAACTGACCGAAACCCAGGTTCGGCACCGCCACTATCACCGAGAAACACGTCCAGGGCTGCCCGCAGGCGCGTCGTATAGAGCTCCACCAGCTCATCGCGCAAATCACGTTCCTGCGCATCGTGAATGCGTTGCATCAGGTCACCCAGCGAAAGTGCACGCAGGTCCTGCTGCTCCTGTTCATTCAGAAACGGAAACAACGCCTCCGTGGCCTTGCGCCAGCTACGCGCCGTCGCCGGGTGCAAGCGGCCACTCACGGATTCCTCGCGTAGAAAATTCAGTAGTGCCGACTGAGAAAAGTCCTGGTCCATCGAGGCGGTCCAAGTGACGGTATGTAAACCACTGGTGTGAATTGTGAACGATGATACTCTGACGCTCAATCAGCCTGGCCCTGCCTGTCGAGCCATGCCTGCCGAGCCCTGCCTTTCAAGCAAAGCCCGGAGCCGACCGGCGGCGTGCGCCGGCACAACAATAAAACGATGGAGCCACCATGCGCCTGAGCCTCTGGCCTGCCTGTGTACGAACCCACAGCTTTCGCGACCAACTTGCTGCCGCAGCAGCAGCGGGCTACACCCATTTGCCCATTGGCCTGGTGACTTACAAGGCCCTGCGCAACGAGGGTCTCAGCGACGGTGATATCCGGCAACTGTACCGGGACTACGGTATCGCGCCGGGACATTACGACGGCTTCAGCGCCTGGGCACCCGTGCGGTTCAACGATGATCTGCCGGACGAGGCCAAGGCCGTTTTCGACGCCTCGGCGGACGAAAGCCTGGAAATCTGCGCCGCCCTGGGCATCGACCGCATGTGTGCCACGGGAACCTTCAACGTCGGGCAGTATTCCCTGACGGAACTGAGCGAGAGTTTGCACCGCTTCTGTGAGCAGGCCAGAAACGCGGACGTGCACGTGGATCTGGAGTTTCTGCCCATGTGGGGTATCCCCGATCTACGCACCGCCTGGAACATTCTTACGGACGCGCGACCGGACAACGCCCACCTGATGATCGACAGCTGGCACTTCTACCGCGGCGCGCCTGACCTCGACCTGCTGGCCAGTCTTCCTTCTGGCACCATCGAGACGGTACAGCTCGCCGACGCGCTGCAGCAGCGCCTGAGCGACGATCTATTCGAGGACTGCTTGCTTTACCGGCGATCTCCCGGTGATGGGGAGCTGGACCTGCAGGCGTTTCTGGGCGCGCTGGCCCAGCAGCAGGTACTCGATGTTGGTCCCGAGATCTTCTCTACGGAGCTGGACAGCCTCACCGCCCTTGCAGCAGCGCAGCGCTGCTTCGATGGCACCTCGCAAACTCTGACCCAGGCAGGCTGGACGCTTTAACGATGACTGCGAACCCACTTAACGCCCGCGAGCGGGTAATCTGCACCTACTTCACCCATGCGGGTGACATCAGCCCCTTCGCGGCCAATACGGCCAGCCCCATCGATTTTCACCGGCGCGCCGAGGCGTGTGCCGAGGCGGGGTTCTGCGGCATGGGATTCTCGCTGGACGACATTCACCGCATACTGGGCCGCGTCAGCATCGCTGAGTTCAATGCCACGCTCGACCGCCTGGGCCTGATCCACCGGGAACTGGAAGTCCTCGCCGACTGGTTCGTCGACGGAGAGCGCCGCCGCGACTCCGATCAACAGCGTCAGCAATTGCTGCGTGCTGCCGCCGACATCGGCGCAAGGCATATCAAGGTCGTGGGCGACGTCACCGGCGCTATCCATCCCATGCCCCGCATCATCGATGAGTTCGGTCAGCTGTGCACCGAGGCGGCAGCCGTGGGCAGCGCAATCACCATTGAGCTCTACCCCACCTCGAATCTGGCGGACCTGCAAACCGGCGCTACCGTGGTGCAGGGTGCCAACTGCGCCAATGGAGGCCTCTTGCTCGATGTTTGGCACATGCTGCGGGGCAACATCAGTCTTGCCGCCATTGCCTCGCTCGATGAAGGCGTAATCAACCACATCGAACTCGACGACGGCCCCCTGCTACCCATGGCGAATTACGCCACCGATACGATCAGTAAACGCTGTGCACCCGGCGAGGGAGAAATGCCCGTGCAGAACTTTCTGGCTGCCGTTGCGGCAACCGGATACCAGGGCCTGTACGGCGTAGAGATTCTGTCGGATGCGTTCCGCCAGATGGCGGTGGAAGAAGCCGCGACGAGAGCCTTTGACGGCACTCGCCGCGTGCTGGAGAAAACCGCCTAGCGCGGCTGCATGCGGATGGCACCATCCATGCGGATGGTCTCGCCGTTGGTGTAGTCGTTTTCGACGAGGTACTGGGACAACTGGGCGATCTCGTCGGGCTTACCCAGACGCTTGGGAAACACCGGCTGCGCCGACAGGCTGTCATAGGCCTCTTTGGGCAGGGACTCGAAAAGCGGCGTGTGAATGAGGCCCGGCGCGATGGTGTTCACGCGAATACCCAGAGAAGCAAGGTCCCGGGCGATCGGTAGGGTCATGCCCACGATGCCGCCTTTTGAGGCACTGTACGCCGCCTGACCCACCTGCCCTTCGAAAGCCGCTACCGAGGCGGTGTTGATAATCACACCGCGGCCGCCATCTTCCGTCACCGGGTCCTGCTTGCCCATCTGCGCGGCCACAAGGCGCAGCACGTTGAAGGTGCCGATCAGGTTGACGTCAATCACGCGCTGGAACTTGGCCAGGGCCAGGGGCTCTCCGCGGCTAACGGTTTTCGCTGCATCGCCGATGCCCGCAAAATTATTACAGATATGCACCGCACCGAACGCGTCGACGGTCGCGGCCAGAGCAGCGGCCACCTGCTCTTCGTCGGCCACATTTACCTGCTGGTAGATAACGTTGTCGCCCAGTTCCTCGATCAGCGCCTTGCCCCGCGCTTCGTTCATATCGAAGATGGCGACGCGGGCGCCAAGGCCGAGGTAACGGCGCACCGTGGCCTCACCCAGGCCCGAGGCACCGCCGGTCACGATGGCGACTTTGCCGTTGATATCCATAGTTATCTCCTTGATAGACAGGATTGGGGGAAAGCGAAACCGCTCCGCCTTCCCAAAATAAAATCACGCCGCCCGGGACTGCTCCTGGCTGGCACGTTCCACCGCAATCTGCGGCGGATCGAAGCGATCGCCATAGGCGGCGGCAAGCTCACGGCAACGCGCAACAAAACGGTCGTAGCCGTAGGTGCTGACAAACTGAATCAGACCCCCGGTCCATACCGGCGCACCGATGCCCATGATCGAGCCGATATTGCCGTCTTCCTCAGAACGCAGCACGCCCGTTTCGAGACACTTCAGAGCCTCGATCACTTGGCGGAATAGCAGGCGGTCCTTCATGTCGTCTTCGGGCAGGCAAACGTCGGACCGGTAATACAGGTCCAGAAGCCCCGGCCAGACCTTGCGGCTGCCATCGTCACCATACTCATAGAACCCGCCGCCGTGGTGGCGACCACCGCGACCGTTCTTCACCACCATGGTGTCCACGACTTCGCGCAGAATCGTACCATCACCCCACTTGTCTTCCACCCCCATCTCACGCCACGTGGCCTGCGCCTTGCGCGACAGCTCCATGCTGACCTCGTCGTAGACCTGCAGAGACCCCACCGGCATACCGATCGCCTTGCCCATATTGTCGATGAGCACGGGATGCACGCCCTCGTGCAGCAGGCGCACGCCCTCGTCGAGATAGGTGCCGAAGGTCCGGGAAGTAAAGAAGCCCAGAGAGTCATTGACCACAATCGGGGTCTTTTTGATCTGCTGGGTGTAGTCAAAGGCCTTGGCGAGGGCCTCATCGGAGGTCTTCTCGCCCACGATGATCTCGACCAGAGGCATTTTGTCCACGGGAGAGAAGAAGTGGATGCCGACGAAGTTCTCTGGCTTGCTGCTCGCTTCGGCAAGCTGCGTGATGGGAAGCGTAGAGGTATTGGAGCCCCAGGTACCGCCCTCGGCAAGGTAGCCCTCGAGTTGCCGGGTCACATTGTGCTTGAGTTCCATATTCTCAAACACCGCCTCGATGATCAGGTCACAGCCCGCCAGGTCTTCATCTTTGTTGGTAGCAAGAATGCGCCCGAGTATCTCGTCACGCTGCTCGGGCGTCGTGCGGCCGCGCTCAACTCTCTTGTCCAGCAGCTTCGCCGTATAGGCTTTGCCCTTCTCCGCCGCTTCCTGGGTCATGTCTTTGAGCACCACATCGATGCCTGCCATGGCTGAGACGTAGGCGATGCCCTGCCCCATCATGCCCGCACCCAGCACACCGACCTTGCTGGTCTTCTGCTTCGGCACATCGGGGCGGCTGGCCCCGGAGTTGATCTTGTTGAGTCCGAAGAAGAAGGTGCTGATCATGTTCTTTGCCTGCGGCGTCAGCGTCAGTGCCGCAAGACCCCGCGACTCGATCTTCAGCGCCGTTTCGAGGTCCAGGCTCAGGGCCTGCACCGCGATATCCAGGATTTTCTCGGGTGCCGGCAGCAGTCCACGGGTTTTCTGCATCAGCATGGCGGTGCCGCCGGTGATTGCCTGCTGAATTGCCGGCGAGGTCGCACCCCCACCGGGAATCTTGTAGCCCTTGCGATCCCAGGGCTGCACGGCGGCATCCGGATTATCGCGATTCTCCAGAATCCAGGCCTTCGCCTGAGGAACCAACTGCTCCAGGTCCGTCACCAGATCATGGATCATGCCGGCATCCAGTGCCTTGACCGGATCGACACGCTTGCCTTCGAGCAGGAAAGGTAAGGCTGCCTGCAGACCGAGCAGCTTGGTAAGGCGCACAACGCCACCTCCCCCGGGCAGCAGACCCAGCGTCACCTCGGGCAGCCCGATCTGAACCGAGCGATGGTTGTAGGCAATACGGTGGTTGCAGGCCAACGTGAGCTCATAACCGCCACCGAGCGCCGCACCATTGATCGCGGCCACTACGGGCACCGGCAGCTTTTCGAGGCGGCGCATCATGTTCTTGATCCGCGTGATGCCCTGCATGAACTCCTCGACCCGGTCGGGTGTGACCGCGATGAGTTCGTTGAGATCACCGCCGGCGAAAAACACTTTCTTTGCCGAGGCAATCACGACACCGGTCAGTCCCTCTTCAGCGCCAAGCTTGTCGACCACCTCGCCAAAGTCCTGGCGGAACTCGTCGTTCATGGCGTTCACAGGACCGCTCATGTCCATGGTGATGGTGACGATGCCATCACCATCCTTGTCATAGTGCATAGTCATTGCGTGCTTCTCCTGCCGCTCAAACGCGTTCGATGATGGTTGAGATACCCATGCCACCACCGACGCAGAGGCTCAACATGCCGCGCTTGAGATCGCGACGCTCCAGTTCGTCCAGTACAACGCTCACCAGCATGGCACCGGTCGCACCAAGAGGATGCCCCATGGCGATGGCACCGCCATTGACGTTGGTAATCTCAGCGTCAATGTCGAGATCGCGCATGTAACGCAGGGCGACGGAGGCGAAAGCCTCGTTGATTTCCCAGAGGTCGATGTCTTCCTTTTTCAGGCCAGCTTTTTCGAGGCACTTCTTAGCGGCCGGGCCGGGGCCCGTGAGCATGATCACCGGGTCCGTGGCGAGCACCGCGGTGGCCACAATGCGTGCCCGGGGCGTGAGGCCCAGATCCTTGCCCGCTTTTTCGCTGCCGATAAGCACAGCACTGGACCCATCGACGATCCCCGACGAGTTGCCGGGAGTATGTACGTGGTTAACCCGATCCAGCATCGGGTACTTGCGCAGGATCACGTCGTCAAAGCCAAACTGACCGATCATCTCGAATGAGGCGTTCAGGCCACCAAGGCCTTCCATGGTCGTGTCGGGTTTGATGAAATCATCCCGCTCAAGAATCGTGACACCGCTTTCGTCGCGCACGGGAATCACAGAGCGATCGAACCAGCCGTTGTCGCGCGCGTTGGCCGCGCGCCGCTGGGACTCAAGGGCAAAGCGATCCACCGCTTCGCGGTCCCAGCCTTCGAGCGTCGCGATGGTATCGGCGCCGATGCCCTGGGGCACAAAGCCGGTTTTAGCGGCAAAGGCAGGATCAGAGCCCATGGGACCACCGTTGGAACCCATGGGAACACGGGACATGCACTCCACACCGCCGGCGACAACCAGGTCTTCCCAGCCCGAGGCAATTTTCTGTGCGGCGATATTCACCGCCTCCAGACCCGACGCGCAAAAGCGATCCAGCTGCACGCCGGCAACAGACTCATCCCAATCCGCGTTCTGCACGATCATTTTTGAAATATCGGAACCCTGCTCGCCGATGGGCGTAACGCAGCCCATGACAACGTCGTCGACATACGCAGTGTCCAGATCGTGGCGTACCTGCAGGCCGCGCAGCAGACCCGCGCCCAGATCGATGGGTTTGACTTCGTGCAGCGTACCGCCGGGTTTGCCCTTGCTTCGAGGGGTGCGCACGGCGTCGTAGATGTAGGCAGTGTGAGGCATCAGAGAGACTCCTGGCTGAAATCAGGGACCCGGATACTGACCGCCGCCACTGCCTCGCTCAATGATCCAGGGGGTTAGGAAAATAGACCGTAGGTGACAGCCCGAACGAAACGCCGGATTCAGAGCCTAGACAAGGTTTCTCGCATGAAAAGCTATATGTTCGTCGACAAACGAGGCGATGAAGAAATAGCTGTGGTCATAGCCTTCCTGCATGCGGATGGTGGCCTTGTAGCCAGCCTCGGCGCAGGCCTGTTCCAGCAGGGGTGTTTTCAATTGCTCCTCGAGAAAACCATCCGCACTACCCTGGTCCACCAGCAGCGGCAGCTGGCGATCAGCATTGCGTATCAGAGCGCAACTATCGTGGTGAGCCCAGAGTGCCCGGTCATCCCCAAGGTACCCTCCCAGCGCTTTTTCACCCCAGGGACAGGACAGGGGCGAGCAGATCGGCGCAAAGGCCGAGACGCTGCGATAGGTTTGGGGGTTACGCAGCGCGATGGTGATGGCCCCGTGTCCGCCCATGGAGTGACCGAACAGGGCCTGGCGGCTCAGATCGAGCTGATCGCAGAACGTATCCCCCGCCATCAACCCCGGTAACTCGTGCACGATGTAGTCATACATCCGGTAGTGGTCCCGCCAGGGCATTTGCGTGGCGTTGACGTAAAACCCCGCCCCCAGACCGAAATCCCAGGCGCCGTCGGGGTCATCGGGCACCTCATCGCCACGGGGACTGGTATCCGGGGCCAGAACGGCAACACCGTGCTGGGCCGCCGCGCGTTGGGCGCCGGCCTTGTGCACAAAGTTCTCGTCGGTGCAGGTCAGCCCAGAGAGCCAGGTCAACAGGGGCACCGGTTGCTCCTGCACCTGGGGCGGCAGATACAGCGAGAAAGTCATGTCGCATCCCAGCACCTCGGAGCGATGCTGAAAGCGCAGTTGGCGGCCGCCGAAGCTGCGGTTCTCGCCGATCTGCTCCACCGACATATCAGTAAAGCACCACGGAGCGGATGCTCTCACCCGCATGCATCAGGTCAAAGGCGTTGTTGATGTCGTCCAGCGGCATGGTGTGGGTAATCAGGTCGTCGATGTTGATGCGACCGTCCATGTACCAGTCCACAATCTTCGGCACATCGGTTCGTCCCCGGGCACCGCCAAAGGCCGTGCCGCGCCAACTCCGTCCCGTAACGAGCTGGAACGGTCGGGTGCTGATCTCCTGCCCGGCGCCGGCAACACCAATGATGCAGCTCTGACCCCAACCCTTGTGGCAGCACTCCAGGGCCTGGCGCATGACGTTCACATTGCCGATGCACTCAAAGCTGTAGTCCACGCCGCCGCCGGTAAGCTCCACGAGGTGGCCCACGACGTCGTCGACCTCTGAGGGATTAACGAAGTCCGTCATACCGAAATGACGCCCCAACGCCTCGCGCTCGGGGTTCAGGTCAACGCCGATGATCCGACCAGCGCCCACCAACTTGGCGCCCTGAATCACATTCAGGCCGATGCCCCCAAGACCAAAGACCGCGACGGTGGCGCCAGGCTCGACCTCCATGGTGAAGGCGACGGCACCGATACCCGTTGTGACGCCACAACCGATGTAGCAGATCTTGTCAAAGGGCGCGTCTTTGCGGACTTTGGCAAGGGCGATCTCGGGAAGCACGGTGTAATTCGAAAATGTGGAGCAGCCCATGTAATGCAACAGCGGCTTACCATCCACCGAAAAACGGCTGCTGCCGTCGGGCATTACACCCTTGCCCTGGGTTTCACGGATCGCCTGACACAAATTCGTTTTCGGATGCAGACAGAAATCGCACTCGCGGCACTCGGGGGTGTACAGGGGAATCACGTGATCACCGGGCTGGACGCTGGTGACCCCCGGTCCGGTTTCTACCACAACACCGGCACCCTCATGTCCGAGAATCGCGGGAAAAGCGCCCTCGGGGTCATCGCCTGACAAGGTGAATGCATCGGTGTGGCAGACACCCGTGGCCTTTATCTCAACGAGTACTTCACCGGCGCGGGGGCCTTCAAGGTCCACCTCCATGATTTCAAGCGGTTTACCGGCGGCAAGGGCTACGGCGGCGCGTGTCTTCATTGTGTTACTCCTGAAAAAGGCCAGAGGCTGCGGAGTAAAACACAGAAAGCGAGGTGGTTACATCAGGCCCGGGCGCGCGCTTCTCTGTTACCCGCTCCCGCTGCCGGATTCGCATCGGAACGCGACCGACGCCGACGTCGACGACGTCGGGTGGGGGCCTTTTTGCCGGGCGCATCCGCGGTATTCGATGCGCGTCTTTCGGTAGAGGTTCGGCGCGGCCGCTCCTCGTCCCGCTGCGCTTCAGGTTCGGGCGCGGGCGCCTGAAACCCCTCGGGCAGTGACAAACGACGGACCTTTTGCCGCGTGAGCTTCTCGATAGCACGCAGCAGCGGCTCGTCTTCATCGGTTACCAGGGAGTGGGACTGGCCCGTGGCACCCGCCCGCCCCGTGCGCCCGATACGATGTACGTAGTCTTCGGGCACGGCAGGCAGATCGAAATTGACCACGTGGGGCAATTGGTCGATATCGAGACCCCGGGCCGCGATATCGGTAGCGACCAGTACCTGCAGTGCTCCCTCTTTAAACGCCGCAAGCGCACGCTGCCGGGCATTCTGGCTCTTGTTGCCGTGAATTGCGGCCGACTCAATGCCCTCGCGCAGCAGTTTTTTACACAGGCGATTGGCGCCGTGTTTGGTACGCGTAAAGACGAGCACCTGCTGCCAGTTCTGCTCTTTTACCAGCTGTGTCAGCAAGGCGGTCTTGCCTTCGCGAGAGACGCGGTAAACGGACTGCTGCACAAGCTCCGTAGTGCTGTTGGGTGGACTGATCTCTACCGTCTCAGGCTCGATGAGATAGCGCGTCGCCAGGGCACGGATATCCTTGGAAAAAGTGGCGGAAAACATCAGCGTCTGGCGATTGCGGGGCAGCTGATCGACGATGCGCCGAATATCGTGAATAAATCCCATATCGAGCATGCGATCCGCTTCATCGAGCACAAGCACTTCCAGCGCTGAGAAATCCACCGCGCCCTGCTGAGCCAGGTCCAGCAAGCGTCCAGGCGTGGCCACCAGCGTATCCACGCCCTGCGCCAGGGCCTGAATCTGGGGGCCTGCCTTGACGCCACCGAAGACGACGGCGCTGCGAAGCTGCAGGTAGTGGCCATAGGCCAATACAGATTCGTGTACCTGCAGGGCCAGCTCGCGGGTCGGCGCAAGCACCAGTGCACGCACCTGGCGCCGACGCGCCTGCCCGACAAATGCCAGGCGCTGCAGTATAGGTAGAACAAACGCGGCGGTTTTACCGGTACCGGTCTGCGCCGCTGCGAGCAAATCACAGCCATCAAGCACGAGGGGAATGGTGCGGCGTTGGATTGGGGTGGGATCGCGGTAGCGGCGTTCCCCGAGGACTCTCACCAGGTCCGGTGCGAGTCCCAGATCATCAAAATTCATAGCTATATCCGTCAACAGTGTTGCCACAATGTCAGGCTCCAAAGTGCCTGCCGGGCATCAATTCGGTGGCCAGACGCAGAGTTACTCCGCTGCCGGACCATCCATGCTGACGGGGGTGACGCACTGTCAGCTGGTGCGAGCCGACCAGTCTAGTCCATAAAGTGTAAAAAAAATAGACACTACTTAAAGTTTTTTTCTACTAAACTCTGTATAAAGAGGTTGTGTATATGCTGTACGGCCGGTAAGGGTCTTGCAGTGTGATTTTGCTTAATCCGGTCAGGTCAGCCCAGCAGGAAACGACAGTGCGCGCCCCACCTATTCCTCACATCGAGCCCGAGCGCCTGCGCAAACTGCACGATACGTGCCTGCTCGACAGTGCAGCAGAGGAACGTTTCGATCGCATCACCCGCCTTGCCCAGCGCACCTTCGATGTACCCATCGCCCTTGTCAGCCTCGTCGACAAAGATCGTCAGTGGTTCAAGTCCCGCCAGGGCCTGGGCGTAAAGGAAACACCGCGCCACGTGTCTTTTTGTGGCCACACGATCCTTGGTGAGGACGTTTTCTGCGTCGAAGACACGTTTAACGATCCTCGTTTTGACGACAACCCCCTCGTGCTGGACGGACCCAAGATCCGTTTTTACGCGGGCTGCCCGCTGCGCACCGCCGACGGTTATGCCCTGGGCACCTTGTGTGTCATCGATGACAAACCGCGGGCTTTCAGCCAGGAGGATCGCCAGACCCTCAGTGACCTGGCGCAAATGGCGGCGCAGGAGATCCAGCGCACGCAGCCCGATACCGAACTTGCACCCCAGGAAAGCATGCAACGCTGAACCAGCTGTAGCAGACTGGTAGGGGTGTTTCGCAGCACCGCGTAAATCCAAACGCTACGGAGTCCGTTTTGGACGCTATCGATCGCTCGGAGACGAATCCGGCACCCCTGCACCGTTTTCTGCTGCCCTCGGCGGTCGGCGCCCTTCTGTTCCTTGTTCCCCTGTATCACGACGGTGCCTGGACCATTGCGCTTGGTATCGCGACGGATACGCTGACCAGACTCATCGGCAATGCCATGCCCACATTGCTACTGGCGCTTATCAGCCTGTCGGCGAGCCTGAGCATCGCTGCACTGTTACTGCCGCGGTGGCGCCGGTGCTGCGAACGCTCATCACTCGGCCGTGTGTTTCTGGTGCCCTTGCCGTGGCTGGTTTTGCGAACGTTGGGATTTCTTTGCGCCTGGCTGATCGTTTTGGAGACGGGACCGATCTTTATCTGGTCCGAAAACACCGGCGGCGTGGCGCTCTACCAACTCGCCGGCCAGATCGTGACCATATTCCTCTGCGCGGCTCTCTTTCTCCCACTGCTGACAGACTACGGCCTCATGGAGTTTGCCGGGACGCTGCTGCAACCCGTATTTCGGCGCCTGTTCACCCTGCCTGGACGCGCTGCCGTCGATGCTCTGGCCAGTTGGCTATCGTCCGCGGCGGTGGGCGTACTCATTACCATCAGTCAGTATGAGCGAGGGTTTTACGATCGGCGCGACGCCATCGTCATCGCCACCAATTTCTCGGTTACCAGCCTGCCGTTCTGCCTGTTCGTCATCAGTTTCGTGGGCCTACGAGAGCTGTTTTTCACCACCTACGCCACCGTGATTCTCATCGGTTTATGCTGCGCTATATTGCTGCCCCGGCTGCCGCCGCTGAGAAACCAGCCCAGACACGATAGTCAGGGGTATGTCACACACGCTGAATCGGTGGATACACCGGCCGAAGGACCGCCATCTGGTTCAGCATTTTCAGCGGCCCTGGACGCCGCCTGCCAACGCGCGGCGGCAGGCCCCGCCCCCGCTGCGTACCTGCGTAGTGCCGCCCAACACGTCCTCGATATCTGGATGGGTCTGTTACCCCTGGTGGTTCTGCTGGGAACCCTGGGGCTGGCGATTGCGGAATTCACGCCGGTAATGGAGGTCCTGGCAAAACCGCTGGCACCCGTGCTCGCGATACTGGGTGTACCCGAAGCTGACGCGGCAGCACCGGCCCTGATCGTGGGATTTCTGGATATGTTTCTGCCTGCAGTGATGGCTCAGGACATCGACAGCGAGTTCACCCGCTTCGTGGTGGCCGCGGTATCGCTCTCGCAGCTGATCTATCTCTCGGAGGTCGGCGCGTTGTTGCTGAGAGCGCCCCTGCGCGTAGGTCTGCGTATGCTGCTGCTCGTGTTCGCCCTTCGCACGACGATTGCGTTGCCAATCGCCATCGCCTGCGCCCATCTAATGCCCGGTGCTCCTGCCATTACCTAGGTATAGTGGATTCGAGGTGATGTGGTGGACAGTGTCAGAGTTTCTTCAGAAGCACCCGTTGAAGAGTCATGGGCGGAGATGACTCGTAATCACCCTGCTCAGACCTCCGTGCAGCTGTGGCGTCAGGATTCCTTACACTAAATAAATGCTTTAGGAATCCGTGGGAAGCAACCCCCTGAAACTTATAGCTAATTTTTTCGGAGGCTCGCTTCTTGCGCGTTGGCTTTCAGCGGTCGTTGTTGATCTACCAAATGCATGTAGGAACCCTCGTCATTGAGATTCAACGTCTGCCGCACAATTGAGATTCAACGTCTACCGCACGCTGGACAAGAAACGCGTCGGTCGCCCACAGGGAACACACAGGAGCATGCTAATGGCTGTATTCAAAGGATTGAGGAACATTTTCAGCGCCGCCGTTTTGACCGTCGCTGGAACTGTGAATGCCGGCCCGATAGGGGTTGCGACAGACTGGCTGGACGGTAATCTCTATGAAGTTGATTTTGGCGCAAACACCGCGACGCTGATCGGGAACACGGGGTTCAGTCAAGTTGCTGGCATTTCGTTTCAGCCTGGAACGGGTACGCTATTTGGTATAGACACCGCCTCAGACCAACTCATCACAATTAACACAACTACCGGCGCAGGTACTGCTATAGGCAGTCTGGGTGTAGATTTGTTTGAGGTTGGACTCGCTTTTGATTCTGCAGGCAATCTGTTTGCATCGGATGACAACGGTTCCGCCAATTTATACTCTATTGACCCACTAACAGGCGCTGCATCGGTTATAGGCTCAACAGGAACAACGGGGGTTGCGGGGCTGTCATTTTCTTCTGGCGGCACGCTGTTTGGTCTGGTTGACACCGGCGGCGATCAGTTAGTAACTATAGACACCACCACAGGGGCCGCAACCGCCGTCGGCTCCCTAGGCTTGTCGACGAATGGTGGAGGAATTGCATTTGACCCAGCGGGCAATCTGTATGGCGCTTTTGCGTTCGTAAATCAGGGTCTCACTACAATCGATTTCAGCACCGGGGTGGCAGCCGCGCCCACAAACATTGGTATCGATTTCAGCGGGCTCGCATTTCGGCCATCCGTTGGGCAGGTTCCTCTCCCGACTACCGTCGCACTGCTCGCCCTCGGGCTTCTCGGCATGAGACTGCGCCACAAGGCTTAACCAGAACTCCTGATGTACAGCCCGCCTCGGCGGGCTTTTTTATGTCCGCTGCTGGCCGATAACGGCGGTCACTCGACGCGACTATAAATGTCTGCTATCGCGCCTCGACCGCGCCTGACACGTTCTACCAAACGTCTCTGACCCAATACGCCCGGGCGATCCGTCACAAGGCTTTGCAGCAATGCGGTCCGACGATTAAGCTGCGCCGAGCAGCCTCGGAGGATTCACCCATCAAACCCCATCACCACGTTGTGGCCGCCTCGGCGGAAGCACCCAATACGCAGCAGCGCCTGTTCAGCCGCTACTTCATGGCAATCCTCGTTGACCTGATTGTGCTGAACCTGTTTGCGGAGCACTGGCACCGGGTTCACATCGACGGATTCAGCGTCTCCCTCATCGCGGCGGTGCTGCTTCAGGTGCTGCTGCAGGCGACGCTGGCACTAGAGCATCGCGTCGCCCAAGTGTTTGAACAACGCAGCGGGGCCCTGTGGACCTTTTTACGATTCTTCAGCGCCTGGCTGATCCTGTTCGGATCAAAATTTGTGATGCTGGGCGTCATCGATCAGGTGTTTGGCGACAGCGTGCATTTTCTGGGCCCAATGCACGGAGCCGGTGCCTTCATCGCAGTCGTCGTGGCTATGCTTGGCGCCGAGGAACTCATCACCCGGGTATACCAGCGCCTTGCCTGAGCTCTCAGAAGCACCAGCCTTGCCAGCGTAGCGCCTTTGCGCCAACCTGCTTCGATCATGAACCCCAAGGACTTCCAGCGCGCTAGCGCTCGCGCACTCCAGACCCGGGATTACCGGCGCCTGGTTGCCCTCTGCCGGGAAATGCGCGCCGCGCAGCCCACATTCGCCGATGCCTGGTTTCTGGAGTCCGTCGCAGCCGAAGCGGGACGCAATCTCGGTGCTGCCCTGAAGCTGGTCGACCGCGCCCTCACCCTCGCGCCGGCCAACCCTGAATACCTGGTGCAGAAGGCCAGGTACCACGCGATCGCAGGACAGATGAGTGATGCCCGCGAGAGTGCCGATGCGGCGTTTGCCGCCGGCGCCCGGGGCGCGGCACAGATGAATACGCTGGGCGTGGTGTTTACCCGCCTCGGCGCCCACGAGGCCGCGGCGAAGGCACTGCGCCAGTCGGTCGAAGCGGACGCCAACAACCCGCATTCCCGGTTTAATCTTGCCGCCGCCGAACAGTTCCTTGGCAACGACGATGCTGCCAGAACCCACTACGAGGCGGTGATCCGCCTGCAGCCCGACAACGCCCGCAGCTACTGGGCCCTGTCTGAGTTGGACAAGAACGCGGTAAACGAGCGCTACGAAGATGCGATGCGCCGCCTGGCGGGTTCGTCTTCACTGGGTGTCAACGACGGCCTCTACCTGGCCCATGCCCTGGCGCGTATCGACGAACATCGCGGTGACTACTCAACGGCCATTGCTCGCCTCAGCGAGGCCAAGGCGCGCCGGCGTGCCGAACTGAACTACAACTTTGAAGAAGACCGGCAGGTGTTTGACGCGCTGCAACGCTCGTTTAAGCAGGTCGATGCAACGCCATCCCTCGTTAGCGAGACCACCACCAAACCCCTGTTTATTGTGGGCCTTCCACGCACCGGAACCACGCTCCTTGAGCGCATGCTGTGTGCTCACAGCGCGGTAGACACTCTGGGCGAGCTTCAGGACCTGCCCATGGCGCTCAAAAAACTATCGGGCACGTCGGGCCCACGGGTGCTCTCGCAAGAGGTGATCGAAGCCACCGCTACGGCGCCCATCCCGCTGCGCGATGCCTATCGGCAATCCATCGCAACACGCACCCAGGCGCTCGGCGATGAGTTGAGCTACCACATCGACAAGACCCCGTTAAATGCGCTGCTGGTCGGGCACATAGCTCGGCACCTGCCCGATGCAAAAATCATTCTGCTGCGTCGCCATGCAATGGATGCGGGGCTGTCCAATTTTCGGCAGCTGTTTTCGCTGGATTACTCGTACTACAACTACAGCTACGACCTGCAGGACACGGGTCGCTACATCGCCGCTTTCGAGGCGCTCATGACGCACTGGCGCGGCGTACTGGGGAACCGCCTGCACGTAGTGGATTACGAGGACCTGGTGGCAGAGCCGGAGCAACGCCTGCGCGAGGCACTGGCCTATCTGCAGCTACCCTGGCAGGACCAGTGCCTGAACTTTCATGCCGGTTCCGGCGCCATAGCCACGCCAAGCAACAGCCAGGTACGCCAACCCGTCTACCGCACCGCGGTGGCGCGCTGGAAACGCTACAGCGAAGCGCTCCAGCCCCTGCGCGATGCGCTGGAGCGGAGCGGTTACCGGGTCACAGACTAAAAGCTGTAGGTTGCCCTCACCCCAATGGTTCGGGGTGCGCCGACGTACTGCCCGTAGCTGCGCACGGTAAAGCCACCGATGTCGTTGCCCGGTCCCGTTTGTTCGTTCCTCAGGAAGCGTCGCGTCGCCCGCGTACCGGTAACGTAGGTTTCGTCGAACAGATTGTCGACGAAGGCCTGCAGTGTCCACGTGTCTTTGCTCAAGGTCGCCGAGAGATGGTGTACGTCGTAGGACGGAATCGCCTCGCCACCAAAGTCTGCCGGGGCCCCGGATTCATCGACCAACGGGTCATCGTCGCCGCCGGTGATGTTGTAGATTTCTCCCGAGTAAACAAAGCCGTAGTTCACCGCAAGATCCATATCTCCCACGTCAGTGAAGTACGTCAGGTTAAACGTACCCTGATGCTTGGCGTGCCCGGGAAGGCGAGCGCCCCTGAGGGCCGTAAAATCACCCACCAGGCCGGGCGCATCTTCTACCAGCTCGGCATCGGTATAGGCATAGCTCACCGCGGCCTGCAGGCTCGTTGAAATCGCCCAGGTGCCCTGGAATTCCAGGCCTTTACTCTCGGCAGACGAACCGTTGCCGGTAATGGGCAGATCACCGAAGGTCGTTACCGTATCCACCTGCAGGTCGGTCCAGTCAATAAAGAACAGGGCCGCCGTGATCGACAGGGCGCCATCCATCAGGTTGCCCTTATAGCCAAACTCGTAGTTCTCGATCTGGTCCGGCGAGATGAAGACCTCATCGGGCAAGGCGCATAACTGCTGGGTGCCGCTGTTGATCTGATCGTCGGTACAGGCCGGTACCGCGTTCACGCCACCGTTCCGATAACCCTCGGAGTAGGTGACGTAGACC
>JAUIMF010000046.1 GCA_030433415.1 Gammaproteobacteria bacterium
AATGAATGAAGACACATTGGTGCAGCCGACCACGGCTGATTATCTGGAGGATAATCTGGCCTGGGATGAAAATGTCTTCGCATATAACAATGAAACTTTTGGCCCTGAAGGAACTCTGGGGCGCAGTTCCGATAAAGATGTGGTTCTAACGCGCTATCTGGGGGAAGCGCTCGTAACGCTTAATCCCGGCCTGCCGCAGGCGGCTTATCGGGACGCTATACGGCAGATCACAGATAGTTCTTCCTTTGCTAATACATTGCAGATCAACCGCGAAAAGTACGAGCTCATTAAAAGCGGTGTGCAGGTCCAGTTTAAGAACGAAAAAGGCGCGCTTGTTAAGAAGCGGCTGAAAATCATCGATTTTGAAAATCCCGAGAATAACCATTTCCTATGCGTTCGTGAATTGTGGGTGCGGGGTGACATCTATCGCCGCCGCGCCGACATCATGGGGTTTGTGAATGGCCTTCCCTTACTGTTCATCGAGTGTAAGACCGTCCATAAAGATATCCGCCGCGCCTATGAAGAGAACCTGTCCGATTACAAGGACACGGTGCCGCATTTATTTCATCATAATGCTTTTGTTGTGCTCGGTAATGGTGTCAATGCCAAGATCGGATCGATATCCAGCAAGTTCGAGCACTTCAACGAGTGGAAGCGCCTGGCTGAAGATGAGCCCGGTGTTGTTGATATGGAGACCTTGCTCAAAGGTGTCTGTAACAAGCGCGACTTCCTTGATCTCTTCGAGAACTTCATTCTCTTTGATGAAAGCAGTGGCGGGCTGATCAAGATCGTGGCGCGCAACCACCAGTTCCTGGGCGTGAATAGAGCCATTGAAGCAACCAAGGACCGGAAGAGCCGGGAAGGCAAGCTCGGTGTCTTCTGGCATACGCAAGGTTCAGGCAAGTCCTATTCCATCGCCTTCTTTACAAGGAAGATTCACCGGAAGCTGGGAAGCAATTTTACCTTCCTGATCTGTACGGACCGGGAAGATTTGGATGGGCAGATATACAAGACCTTTGCCGGATGCGGTCTTGTCGATAACGATGTCGATCCGTGCCGGGCAAGCTCCGGTGATAATTTGCAGCAGCTCTTAAACCAGCATAAAGCCTATGTCTTTACGCTGGTCCAGAAATTTAACAAGGATGTAGACCCGAACGAGCCGTATTCGGATCGGGATGACATTATCGTTATCACGGATGAAGCGCACCGCACGCAATATGGGCGGCTGGCGCTCAATTTGCGCAATGCCTTGCCCAATGCCAGCCGGATTGGCTTTACCGGCACGCCGCTCTTCAAGGATGATGAAATCACCCGTCGCGTCTTCGGGGATTATATCTCGACCTATGATTTTCAGCGGGCGGTCGAAGACAAGGCCACCGTGCCCCTTTATTACGACGCGCGCGGCGAGAAGCTGGGACTTGAGACCAATGATCTCAATGAGCGTATCGCAGAAAAGCTGGAAGAATATGAGGCCGAGGATGTTGATACAGCGGAAAGGTTGGAGAAGGAGCTTAAGCGTGATTATCACCTGATTACAGCGGAAAGCCGATTGGAACAGATTGCCCAGGATTTTGTGACTCATTACAGCACGCAATGGGAGACCGGCAAGGCGATGTTTGTCTGTATCGACAAGATCACCTGCGTGAAGATCCACGGTCTAATCATGGCGTGCTGGGAAAAGCGCATCGCAAAGCTGGAAAAGGAGCTCTCTGCTTGCACCGATGAGCAGGAGCTCGCGAAGCGGCAGCGCCAGCTTGACTGGATGCGTGACACCCTGATGTCAGTCGTGGTGAGTGAGGAGCAGGGCGAGGTTGATAAGTTCCGTAAATGGGGCTTTGATATCACGCCCCACCGCAAGCTGATCAAGGAAGGATTTGAGACAGATGACGGCAAGCGCATTGACATGGAAAGTGCGTTTAAGAAGGAAGAGCATCCTTTTCGCGTTGCCATCGTCTGTGCGATGTGGCTTACCGGCTTTGATGTGCCGAGTATGTCTACGCTGTATCTCGATAAGCCGCTTAAAGCCCATACCCTCATGCAGGCCATTGCCCGGGCGAACCGTATCCATGAAGGCAAGAATAACGGGTTGATCGTTGATTATTGCGGCATCTTGAAGAATCTGCGCAAGGCGCTGGCAACTTTCGCAGGTCATACCGGCGAGGGCGTGCTTGGCGGTGATGACATCCCGCCCGAGACTGATCCGGTCCGGCCCGAGGAGGAACTCCTGGCCGATCTGGAGGAGGCCATAGAAGCGGTGAAGGCCTATCTGGAAGCTCATGAATTTAATCTTACAGACATTCACGATAAAACCGGTTTTGAGCGCAATAAGGCCATCATGGAGGCCAAGGAAGCGGTCAATATCAATGATGAAACCCGCAAGCGGTTCGAGATCATGTGCCGGGAGGTCTTCAAAAAGTTCAAGGCCTGCCTGACGATCAAGGGCGTGAACGCCTACCGCCACAGCTACGATGCGATCAATATCATCTATAAGAGCCTCCAGCAGGATGTGGAGAAGGCCGATATATCGGACATCATCCGCGAGCTTCACAAGATCATCGATGAAACTGTGGATACCGCTAAGGCCGATGCCGTGGCAGAGGAGAAGCTCTACGATATCAGCCAGATCGACTTTGAGCGCTTGCGAAAAGAGTTTGAAAGAAGCCCTGCCAAGAATTCAACGGTCCAGGCTTTAAAGGACATGATTGAGAGCAAGCTGCGCAAGATGCTGATGCAAAACCCCATGCGCACGGACTTCCAGAAGCACTATGAAGAAATCGTCGCGGACTATAACAATGAAAAGGATAGAGTGACGATAGAAAAGACCTTTGAAGCCTTGCTCAAGATCACGCAAGAATTGAATGAAGAGGAAAAGCGGGCGGTTAAGGAAGGGCTTGATGAAGAGTCACTCGCGCTCTTTGATTTGCTGTTAAAGCCCGATCTTTCAAAGCAGGACATCGCGCGGATCAAGAAGGTTGCCGAAGGTCTTTATAAAACGCTCAATGCTGAAATTTCCCGCGTTCAGGATTTCTTTGCCAAACAGGCAACGCGGGATGAAGTGAAGATACAGATCAAAAACTATCTCTGGGACGATAAGACTGGCTTGCCAGAGAGCTTCGGGGCGGAGGAGATCGATGAAAAGACCGATGCTGTCTTTGCACATCTGGTGATTACACAGAAAAACACGGCAAAAGAGGCGTTTCAGGCCGTCTAGGACCTAAAAGGAATAACGAAGAATAATGGATGTTTTAGCGGAAATTCTCGCATGGTCTGCCGGGCTGCCGCTTTGGCAGCGCGATGCCTTGCGCCGGATTCTTGTTCAGGGCGATCTCTCAGAAGACGATGTCAGCGCCCTGACAGAACTTTGCAAGAAGGCGCATGGCTTGGCCAATTGCGAGGATGCTTCCGTATTGGCGGCGGAACATATTCCCGAAGCAGGCGGCGATGCGGGAGAGGTTTTTATAGACTCAATCTACCATCACCAGGGCGTTAATAACCTCGCGCAAAAACAGACTCTTAAATTCGGTCCGAACCTGACCATTGTGTACGGCGATAACGGCGCAGGTAAAACCGGATATATCAGAATACTCAAAAGTGCCTGCCGGGCACGCGGTGTAGAGGACATCCTTGGTAATGTAACGTCTGAAGCCGCTGCACAAGACCAGATATATTCTCTCAAATACAAGAGGGGCCAGGACGGTGAATTGGTGGAATGGACGGGAGAGGAAGACGATGAGGCCGTATCTCAAGTCAGCGTCTTTGATACGAATTCCGCTGCCGTCTATCTTTCTGAAAAAACGGATGTCGCTTTCAGGCCTTTTGGACTCGACCTCTTTGATAAGCTCGTAAAAGCTTGCAAGGCCGTTCGTGAAAATTTGACCAAGGAAAAGCAGGCGCTCTCGGCAAGTGCTGTTCCAGGGATAGAGGTGCCGGACGGCACGTTAGTTGCCAAGCTTCTGGCTGGAATTACGTCTCTTACAAAGCCGGATGATGTCACCGCTCTGGCAACCCTCTCTGATGAGGAAAAACAGCGAATTGCCTCCTTGAGAAAGCAGCTTGCCGACCTGCAAGCTGCGGATGCCGAAAAGCTTTCCCGAGAGCTTCAGCTCCGCTCCGGTCGCCTTCGGACCCTCACCGAGAAACTGAGGTCTATAGGGTCGGCCCTGTCCGATGAGGCGATAACGGAGATATTCAAGGCTTTGGATGTCGCAAAGAGCAAGAAAGAGACGGCGGAGGCCCTGCGGGCGGCGACATTCGGCGGCGAGCTCCTGAATGGTACGGGCTCTGAATCCTGGGTAGCCTTGTGGGAGGCCGGCAGGAGCTTTTCTACAGAAGAGGCGTATCCCGACCAGCAATTCCCTGCCGTGGAGAATGAAAATCTCTGTGTTCTATGTCAGCAGGGATTGGATCATGACGCTTGTGAGCGCCTCAAACAGTTCGAGAGCTTCATACAGTCTTCCGCAGAGGCAGAGCTCCGCGCAGCGGTTCAGGACTTCCGCGAGCGTTCACGGGGTGTGTCAGCGCTTGTTATTTCGGATGAGGCGATTGAGCAGGCTATTGCCGAAGTGCTTATCGAAGATGAAGCCCTCTCTGAAGACATCAAGGCCGCTCTTGCTAACGCGCAGCAGTATAAGGACACGTTGATAAATGCCCTCAAGAACAAAGAGGAAAAGCCCGAAGGCGACCCGCCGTGTGCATTTCCGATAGAGCCCCTTGAGGCCATGTGCGCTCAGCTTGATGAGCGGGCGGCGGTATTGAAGAAAGAAGCCACCCCTGAATTAAAGGAAAAGCTGGCAGCCGAGCTGAACGAATTTAGAGCAAGAGCCATTCTGGCGAAAAACCTTCAGATTGTTCTTGATGACATTGAAAGGCATAAGAAAATCGCGGCTTACGGTTTGGCCGAGAACGATACGAGACATAATGCGGTCACTGTGAAAAGTACGGAAGTGACCAAAGCCGTTGTCACCGAAAAGTTAAAGAGCAGCTTTAATGACGAGCTCAAGGAGCTGAAGTTCAGACATATCAATGTCGAACTTAAGGAGGTCGGGGGTGCGCAAGGGAATTTATATCATCGCCTCATTTTAACAAATGCGCCTGGCATTGATCTTCCCCGCGTGGCCAGTGAAGGGGAGCAGCGATGCCTGTCGATTGCCGCTTTTTTTGCCGAGTTGAGCACGGCGGATAACCCGTCTGCGATTATCTTTGATGATCCCGTGTCATCGCTTGATTACAAGTGGCGGGAAAATGTGGCCCGTCGTCTGGTTCGTGAGGCGAAGGACCGGCAGGTCATTGTCTTCACTCACGATATCGTTTTCTTGCTCTATCTGCATCAATATGCCGCGCAGCTTGGTGTCGCTTATCTGGACCAGCATATCTTTCAGCAGGCGGCTTTGGGTGCGGGCTTGTGTGCGGAAGAATTGCCATGGGTTGCCATGAAGGTGGGTAAGCGTATCGGGTATCTGAAAAACGAATGGCAGACGGTCGATAAGCTGTTCCGCGAGGGACATCAAAATGCCTATGAACGGGAGGGAATTCATATCTATGGCCTTCTCCGCGAGTCATGGGAACGCGCCTTGGAAGAGGTGCTTCTGGTGAGCGTGGTAGAAAGATTCAGGCCGGGTGTACATACGCAGCAAATTGCAAAGATTGCAGATATTACGCCCGAAGACTGCGCGCAGCTTGAAGCGGCCATGACCAAGACCTCGAAATGGCTGCCCGGCCACGATATGGCCGCCGCTGCTCATCAGGATGTACCCGAGCCCCAGGAGTTGTTGGATGATATTGAAGCGCTGGAGGCGTGGGTGAAAGCGATTAACCAGAGGAGAAAATAATGGATTTGCACAAGATCAGGGAGGGACATTGAGCTTATTGTCCGGTGATCCGCTAACACAGCTTGCCTTCTCGGTGTATGAGAATAAAGGTGTCTTCGCTCTGCTGCTCGGGTCGGGAATTTCGCGTGCCGCAGAAATCCCTACCGGATGGGAGATTACCCTTGATCTTGTCCGGCGTGTAGCGGTTGCGGGGGGCGTGGAAGATCAGTCTGATTGGGCCCAGTGGTATCGCGATGAAGAGGGCGAGGAGCCGAATTATTCTGCCTTACTGGAAGAGCTGGCAGCCTCGCCCGAGGAGCGCCGATCCATTCTTCACAGCTATATCGAGCCCACCGAAGAAGACCGTGAAGAGGGCCGTAAAATCCCGACTGCCGCCCATCACGCCATAGCCGATCTTGTCCAGGCAGGTTACGTGAAAGTTATCGTGACCACCAATTTTGACCGCCTTTTGGAGAATGCGCTGCGTGAAAAAGGTGTCGAACCGACCGTTGTCGCCTCGGTGGATGCGTTAAATGGCGCAGAGCCGATAGCCCATACCGCGTGTTACATCCTCAAATTGCATGGCGACTACAAGGACGCCCGTATTCTCAATACCGATGAGGAGTTGGGAGATTATCCGCCGGAATATGTTTCCCTGCTCGACCGGATTTTTGATGACTATGGGCTGATTGTCACCGGATGGTCCGGGGAATGGGACCATGCCTTGCGTGCTGCCCTCATGGCTACACCTAACCGGCGCTATCCGATGTTCTGGGCGGCACGCGGGGAGCCGGGAGAAGGGGCCCGTGAACTTATCAGTCAGCGCGGCGCACGCGTTATATCTGTCAATGATGCCGACGGGTTTTTCACCGGGATACGCGAACGTGTGACAACTCTGGCCCAGACCCACCGGCAGAATCCCTTAAGTATTGAGCTACTCGCCAACAGCACCAAACGATATTTGGCGCGGCCCGAGTACCGCATACAGCTTGATGAGCTTATCTCCGGGGAAACTCAGAACCTTCTTGAAAAACTGGATATCGCCCGGTTTCCCAACCATGGCAGCGTCAATGCACAAGAGTTTCAAAGCCGTGTGTCCCGCTATGAAGCGCTATCAGAACCCCTTGCACGCATGGCCGGAGTCCTTGGCCGGTGGGGTGATGGCAGTGAACTCTCCGCTGTTCAGGATATTATTCGCGCTCTATGGGTGAATGCTGAAAAAGAACGCAGCGGTAGTGTTCTATGGATTAACCTGCGCTCTTACCCCGCTATATTGGTGTTCACGGCCTATGGTCTTGGGCTTGTCCGTTCTCAGCGCTGGGACATATTGCACAAGCTGTTTAGCACCCTTGCGACATTCGAGCACGGAGAGCCGTCCCGCTTTGTTGATTTTATGTTTCTGTGGTCATGGGCTGGTGGTGAAAAGGATTACTGGCGGATGATTGACGGATTGAATGACCGGAAGACCCCGCTCAGTGATCATTTGCTTACACTGTTCACGGATTGGGGCGAAAGCTATATCGGCGTAACGCCGGATTTCGAATATCTGTTTGAATATTACGAGGTGCTCGGTTCCCTGACTTACCTTGAAACAACCCCTATGGACCATTTTGATGAGGTGCTGGCGCAACCAGGGCGCAATAATCATGTCTGGACCCCGGTGGGGCGCAGTGGATGGCATAGTTCAGTGCGAAATCGTATTTTGCAGGGTATTCAGTCCGGGGAGACACAAGCAGGGCTTCTTGAGGCCGGATATGCAAATGGTGATGAAGCGTTCCTGCAAAAATCCATTGCCAATTACGAGCGTATAGCCGGGAAAATGGTTTTTTGAAATTCTATATGAGGGCGCACACCGGCGCTGCCGGTGCCGGGCTTTCATAAACCGAACCCCGGCAGGCGGGTTTCGGCCTTGCGGTTTCAATCCCTTGCGCGGGTTTTAGGTCAGCGGCCCGGCATGGGATCGGCAATCCAGCCTTCCAGCGGATCACTGTCCTCCGGCATGCCGTAGCCATGGTCACGTTTTGACCAGGCCCATGCCGTCTGGATGGCGCAGAGCAGGGCATCGAGATGGTCCCCGGTCGGATCATCGGCGAGTGTCTCTGGCGCTGAGACTGCCAGGCCGTGAGAGGCCGCAAGCTTGCCGGTCTCGATGGCTTTGAGGATGTCCCGCCGGGCCGTGTGTTTTTCTGCCGTCTGGCCCTTTTTGGTTTCGGCTTTGTAAGGCCTGCCCCCGATGAGGTAGCGGGCGAGGACGCCCGGATAGGCTTCGACCACGATCCGCTCGGGATCACCTTGCTGAAGGCCGGGGATGGTGACGCCGGACTTTATGAGCCTTGGGGCCCCCTGAAAAAACATCTTGCCCACCGGGACAAAGTGCAGTTTCTGGGGGCTCTGGGAGTTTGCCCGTTTATCATCCCGCCTGAAATGATGCTTGTCGCCGTCAGGGCGGCCAGCGGCATATTCATCAAGCGCTTTTTCGAACCCCGCTTTACCCAGGCTCTTGGCATGCGTGACATAGCCGTGCCAGGTCTCTGGCCAGCCGATAGTCTCGATAAAGCGCCGTGCCTGTCCGAACGGAAAGTCGATCCCGGCAATCCAGGGGCCGGGGCGCTGTAATCCCCGCTCGAAGGCCTCGAAGCTCCGCCATTCGGTCAGCGTGCCTGCGGTGAGCTCCGTACCGGTGAGTTCACATGCAAGGCAGGTGATCGGCTTTTTGGCAGAGGGCGCGCTCGTGAAATCGATACCGTAAATCTTCATGGTTTACTGCCTTGCGGTGCTCATGGGTGCCGAGAGGATACCGTAGCTCCCGCTGGTTCAGCAGGTATCTCAATGAGGTTGGGATGGTGTACCGGAAGTAGTATCCGGAGGGGCGTTTCAGAACGTATTTCGTCACAGCTTCTCGTCACAATTGTGACCAGCGAGTGCTGCGGTCGCCCTAAGTATCTGGAGCTATTGAGGAACTTGGGCTCTTCATCGTTAACGGGGGACACCGGGGCTCATTAGACTGTTTTTGCGGAAACGGTTTAATGGAGAACACCCGATGTCCCACGCAGGATTGATACTAGGCCTTCCCGAGCTGGAGGTCGAACGCGTTGATCGCAATGACGTGATCAGTGTGTATGCGAGACCCAAGCATCGCCCGTGCTGTATTCGCTGTGGTCACGACCACGTGCGGATCAAGGCGACGTACCAGCGGACCTGGAAGCACACCCGGCAAGGTAACCAGTTGATCACGTTGTACGTACGCTCACCCAAGTACCACTGCCAGCGCTGTGGTCGGTACTTCCGTCACCGGTTCAAGGGCGTCAGACCGCGCTACCGGGCCTCAGAGGCGTTCCGCCTCGAGGTGTTTGAGACCCACGATGGCGGAGTGACTCAAGCCAAGCTCAGGCGCACCCACACGATCAGCGCAGCGACGACCGAGCGGTGGTATCAGAGCTATTGCCGGGCCAGGATCTCCGAGATGTCGAACCGGCCCTGTCCGAAGGTCCTCGGCATCGATGAGCACTTCTTTAGCCGCAAGAAGGGCTACGCGACCACGCTGGTAGATCTCCACCGTAACAAGGTGTTCGATGTCCGCCTGGGCCGCTCAGAGGCCAGCCTGCACAGTTATTTGCGGCGTTTGCCGGGCAAAGATAACGTCAAGCTGATCGTGATGGACCTGTCCGAGACCTATCGCAGTATTGCTCGGCAACACTTCCCACAGGCTAAGATCGTGGCGGATCGCTTCCATGTTGTCCGGCTGGTCAACCAGCACTTCCTCAATGCGTGGAAGGTCGTCGACCCCGAGGGGCGCAAGAACCAGGGGCTGATCAGCCTGATGCGCCGCCACGAGTGGCACCTGTCGACCGACAAACACGCCAACTTGCAGCGCTATCTCAGCGAGCATCCTGGACTGGGCGCCTTGTACCAGGCCAGACAGAAGCTCAACCGTCTGTTACTGCTCAAGAACCTGAGGAAGCCGCGGGCACAGCAAAAGCTGTCCATACTCCTCAAGTTGATCGAACAGCTGCGACAGACCCCGCTCAGAAAGCTCGCCAAGACACTCACTTCATGGCTCGAACCCATCGTCATGATGTGGCGCAGCAACAAGAGCAATGGACCCACCGAGGGTTTCCACAACAAGATGGAGATGATGAGCCGGAGGGCTTATGGCTTCAGGAACTTTGAGAACTATCGATTAAGAGTGATGACCCATTGTGGATGGGATGGCATCATCAACCGAGTTTAGTGAGTAACGGTCTATCCCCCGTTAATTGGGGAGAGCCGAAGAGCCGAAGAGCCGGAACTTGATGGGATGGTGCCCAGGAGAGGACTTGAACCTCCACGCCCTTGCGAGCACTAGCACCTGAAGCTAGCGTGTCTACCAATTTCACCACCTGGGCAATACACCACTTGGGTATATCGTAAATCAAACCCGGCGCCAACCAACATCACCCGATTCGAGGGCGCGCAGATTACGTATGCGTCCCGGCTTTGTCAATCATCCCGTATACTCTCTTTTCAACGCGGCCCCTGCCGCCCATACCGGATTCCCTATGCCCAATCAGCGCAAACCGCGCAAATCGCCCGTGGACCCCCATGCGGGGCGCGAAGCCCAGAAATACGATCATCCCATCGCCTCCCGCGAGGCGATCATGAACCTGCTCCGCGAGGCGCCGGCCCCCATGGTGCAGGACGAGATCGCTCGCGCCCTGGGGTTGTCGGGCGAGCGAGACGAAGAAGCGCTACGGCGACGTTTGCGCGCCATGCAGCGCGATGGCCAGCTGCATATTGGTCGGCGCGGGGCCTACGGACTCGTGGATGCCATGAACCTCATGCGCTGTCGCGTGCAGGGGCATCGCGATGGCTACGGTTTTGCCCAGCCCATTGAAGGCGGCGACGACGTCTATTTGAGCGCCCGACAGATGCGCAGCCTGTTCGACGGCGATTCGGTATTGGTGGCGGTCACGGGCCTTGATCGCCGGGGTCGTCCCGAAGGCAAGGTGGTGGAGGTGCTCGAGCGCGGTGTGTCCCGTGTGGTGGGGCGCTATCAAGAAGAGAGCGGTATTGGCTTTGTGCTGCCCGACAACGCGCGTATCAATCAGGACATTCTGATTCCGCCCAAAATGAAGGGCGAGGCGCAGAACGGCCAGATTGTGACGGCCGAGATTACTCAATACCCCGACAATCGCATCGGCGCCAAGGGCCGCATCGTCGAGGTGCTGGGTGAGCATCTGGACCCTGGGCTCGAGATCGATATTGCGATCCGTTCCCACGGCATCCCCTACGAATGGCCCGATGCGGTGCTCGAAGAGGCGAGTGCGCTGAGCGAAGAGCCGGCCGAGAGCGACAAAAAGCACCGCGTAGACCTGCGCAAGCTGCCTTTTGTCACCATCGACGGGGAGGATGCGCGGGACTTCGACGACGCGGTGTATTGCGAAAAGCGCCGTCGCGGTGGCTGGCGTCTATGGGTGGCCATCGCCGATGTGTCCCATTACGTCGGTGTGGGCAGCGCGCTGGACAAGGAGGCGATCGAGCGCGGCAATTCCGTGTACTTCCCTGAGCGGGTGGTGCCCATGCTCCCCGAGGTGCTCTCCAACGGTCTGTGTTCCCTCAAGCCCCAGGTGGATCGTCTGGCCATGGCAGTAGAGATGAGCATCTCCAAACAGGGCGAGCTGCTGGACTTCAGGTTCTGCGAGGCGCTGATTCATTCCCACGCCCGTCTCACCTACACCCGCGTGGCCGAGGTGCTTGAAGAAGGCTGGAGCCCTCAGGTTGAGGGATCGCTTGTGCCTCACCTGCAGGAACTGCATAAGCTTTACGGTGTGCTGCGCCAGGCCCGTGAAGAGCGTGGCGCTATCGATTTTGACACCGTTGAGACCCGCATCATCTTCGACGAGACGCGCAAGATCGAATCCATCGTGCCCGTGCAGCGCAACGACGCGCACAAGCTCATCGAGGAATGCATGCTCTGCGCAAACGTTGCGGCGGCGCGCTTCTTTGATCGCCATCAGCTGCCAGTGCTGTACCGCGTGCACGAAGGACCCACAGAAGAGAAACTCGAGAATCTGCGCGCCTATCTTGGTGAGCTGGGCCTGGGGTTGCGCGGCGGCCAGAGTCCCTCGCCTGAGGACTACCAGCGCCTGCTGGAGCAGATCCAGACTCGCGACGACGGACAGGTGGTGCAGACCATGCTGCTGCGATCCCTCAGTCAGGCGGTGTATCGGCCCGACAATCTGGGTCACTTCGGTCTGAACTATCCCGAGTACGTGCACTTTACCTCGCCGATCCGCCGCTATCCGGATCTGCTGGTGCACCGGGCGATTCGCAGCGTCATTCAGTCAAAGGTGCGCAGCAAGCTGGTGCAACGGGTGCGGGGCGCGGCGTCTGCGGGCGGCGATTATCCCTACGACGAGGCCGCCATGGTTGCCTTCGGCGAGCGCTGCTCGCTTACCGAGCGCCGTGCCGATGATGCCACCCGCGAGGTGCAGGCCTGGCTCAAGTGCGAGTACCTCAGGGAGCACGTGGGCGATGAATTCAGCGGAGTTGTGAGCGCCGTGACCAGCTTTGGCCTGTTTGTGGAACTCGACGACCTGTACATCGAAGGTCTGGTGCACGTTACCAACCTGCCTGGCGACTACTACCGGTTCGACCACGCTCAGCAGCGCCTGGTGGGTGAGCGCACGGGCCAGAGTTTTCAGCTGGGGGCACCGATTCGCGTTCTCGTGGCGTCCGTCAATCTGGACGAGCGCAAGATTGACCTGGAGCCCGTGGCGCTACCGATATCGCGTAAACAGAGTCGCGGCAAAGGCGCGTCGCAATCCACGGCAAAGCCCGGTTCCAGGGGTCGCAAGAACGCGGATGCGGGCAAGGCGGCGAAGGGCGGCAAAAACGCCAAGGGCGGCGGCTCGTCCAAATCAGACCAGGGCGGTTCCAAGTCCAAAAGCAACAAAGCCCGTAGCGGCTCGACCCGGAGTAAGTCGGCCGGTAGTAATAAGGCCCGCAGCAACAAGCCCCGCAGCAAAAAGGGGCGGCAACGCTAAGGTATGGCAGAACGAGCTTTTGGCCTGCATGCGGTAGAAGAGCTACTGCGTCGTCAGTCGGCGTCTGTGTCCTGCCTGTATCTGGCCAAGGGCCGTGACGACAAACGTATGCAGGCGCTGCTGAAGATCGCTGACAGCGCCGGTGTGCCGGTGCGGCGTATGGCCAGGAACAAGCTGGATGACCTGGTTCCCGGGCGCCACCAGGGTGTGGTCGCAGAGCTCGGTGCGGAGGCAGAGACCGGGTCGGATCTGCGCTGGGACGAAAAACAGTTACTGCAGGCGGTCGACGGTAATCCCACCGCATTGGTTCTCGTCCTCGACGGTGTGACTGATCCCCACAATCTGGGCGCCTGCCTGCGTAGCGCCGATGCTGCGGGTGTCACCGCTGTGGTGACCCCCAAGGACAACGCGGCAGATATCACCGGTGTTGTGCGCAAGGTGGCCTGCGGTGCGACGGAATCGGTCCCCCTGGTGCGGGTCACCAATCTTGCGCGCATGCTCGATCAGCTAAAAGATGCCGGCGTGTGGATCTACGGTACGGCAGGAGAGGCCGATACGGACCTCTACAGCGCGGACCTCAGTGGTCCCGTCGCCCTGGTGATGGGCGCCGAGGGCCCCGGCATGCGTCGCCTGACGCGGGAGCGTTGCGATGTGCTGGTCAGACTGCCGATGGCAGGCGCGGTCAGTAGCCTCAACGTGAGTGTGGCCACGGGGGTGTGCCTGTTCGAAATCCAGCGCCAGCGCCGCGTGGCTGAGACACGATGAGGGCAGGGCGCGGGCATCTGGAATCCTTCGCGGCGTGATTCGACCGCCGCCGTGATTTCCCGCTTGCGGTAGGACCTCGCAGGCGGTAGACTCCGCGCCTCAAAAATTTGGGCGGTCATTTTTTGATCGCACCTCCTTGCTGCACCGGTCCGTCCGGGCAGCTTAAACCCGTAAGGAGATCGTTGATGCGACACTACGAAATCGTGTTCATGGTGCATCCGGACCAGTCTGAGCAGGTCCCGGGCATGATTGAGCGCTACAGCAACACCATCACCAAGGACGGTGGCTCGGTTCACCGCCTCGAAGACTGGGGCCGCCGCCAGCTGGCTTTCCCGATCGCCAAGATTCACAAGGCGCACTACATCCTCATGAACGTCGAGGCTTCCAACGAAGCCATGGACGAACTCACCACCACCTTCCGTTATAACGACGCCGTGATTCGTAATCTCGTGATCCGTCGTGACGAGGCCGTTGTTGGCGAGTCGCCGATCATGAAGGCCGAAAAAGAAAGCCGCGAGCGCAAGTCCCGCTACGAAGAGCGTCAGGGTGACAAGCCCCGTCGCGAAGACAGCGACGCGCCCGCCGAGTCCAAGAGCGAAGACGCAGCCCCCGCTGCTGACGCCTGAAACGCAGAATAGGAGATTCAGAGATGGCACGTTTTTTCCGTCGTCGTAAGTTCTGCCGCTTCACGGCAGAGGGTGTGAAAGAGATCGATTACAAGGATCTCGATACGCTCAAGGCCTACATTTCCGAGACCGGCAAGATTGTTCCCAGCCGCATCACGGGCACCAAGGCCAAGTATCAGCGTCAGCTGTCCACGGCTGTGAAGCGCGCGCGCTTTCTGGCCCTGTTGCCCTACACCGACGGGCACCGCTGATCGCTGCTCTGGAACGGCTTTACGTCGTTTCGGGGAGTAACTGAAACATGGTCGGGCTGGCACGTTTTGCCATGGAGGGGCGTTTTCGGGCGCTGCTCCTTGCCGTCGCGACCTCGGGCAGCCTGCTCTTTGCATGGATTGCCGCGGCCCTGGCGGGCCTGGTGATACTGCGCAAAGGGTATGGCGAAGGCCTCTGGCTCACGCTGTGGGCCCTGTTGCCGGCAACCATCGTTGCCAGGGTTACGGGTGACAGCAGTGGCCTGGCACTGATTATTGGTGCTGCGGTGCTGGCCATGGTGCTGCGAGGCAGCGTGAGCATGACGCTCACCGCGCTCGCGACTACGGCGGTGGCATTGCTTACAGCAGGGAGCCTGCTGTTGTTCAGCCAGCCCATGCTCGACGAGCTGAGTCGGTTGTTTGCAGAGTTTTTCGCGAGCCTGGACAGCCAGGCGCAGTCCAGCGGCGGCGTCCCACTGGGTCTCGAGCCGCCGTCAAGTCTGCAGCTGGCAGGCATGATGGGCACCGCGAACGGGGCACTCAGTTATCTGTGCCTGGCCCTGGCGCGGTACTGGCAGGCGGCCCTGTACAACCCCGGCGGTTTTGGGGACGAGTTTCGCGCTCTGCGCATTCCCCCGGCCATGGTCTGGGGTCTGGCGCTGGCGGCCCTGGGCATCATGTCGTTGGGGCTGGATTGGCGCAGTTGGGGCGCAGCGCTGCTGCTGCCGCTCACGGTGGCGGGATTTGCCCTGCTGCATGCCCGGGCCCGATACCGGGGACAGAGTAGTTTTTGGATGGGCGGGATCTACACCGCATGGCTGGTTTTTGATGCCGCCAAGCTCGCCCTGGTAGGACTGGTGCTGGTCGATGCGCTGATGAACTTCAGGCAGCGCTGGAACGGCCCGTCCCAGGAATAAAATTTTTTACCAGCGGGGTTGCAGAACCCCGACAGAGAGGAAGACATCATGGAAGTGATTCTGCTTGAGAACATCGGCAACCTCGGTGGCCTTGGTGACACAGTCAACGTCAAGCCCGGCTACGGTCGTAACTTTTTGATTCCCCAGGGCAAAGCAGTACCGGCTACCGATGCGAACGTCGCTGAGTTTGAGGCCCGTCGCGCGGAGCTTGAGCGCGCCGCCGCCGAAGCGCTGACCGCCGCCCAGAGCCGCGCCGAAGGCCTGGCTGGCCTCGGCGTTATCACCATCGAGGCGAATGCCGGTGAAGAGGGCAAACTCTTTGGTTCCATCGGCACGCGTGATATCGCCGATGCGGTCACTGCCGCTGGCTGTGAGATCGACAAGGCCGAAGTTCGCCTGCCCGATGGTGCCCTGCGTGAAACCGGTGAATTCAGCGTGGCGATCCAGGTTCACCCCGAGGTGACCACGGAACTGACCATCGCGGTCGTTCCCGAATAAGACCCCGTTGGGGCTCCCGGGCGGGAGCTCCCTCACTTCCGGGCGCGGTTTTCGCCGTGCCCGCTTTCAAGATTCCGATCGGTGGGCTACCCTGACCGGCCCTGCGCCGGTGAGAACTGCCCATGGCCGACATTCGTCCCCAACGCTTCCAGCCCGATACCGGCTATGACGGGGACGTCGCGCGCATCAAGCTTCAGCCCCAGTCCGTGGAAGCCGAGCAGTCCGTGCTCGGTGGGCTGCTGATTTCCACCGACGCCTGGGACGGCGTGGCAGAGCTGGTCAGCGCCGATGACTTCTATCGTCCCGACCACCGCCTCATTTTTCGCCAGATTCGTAATCTCGCCGAGGATTCCCAGCCCGTTGATGTGGTGACCCTGGCCGATGCGCTGCAGGCCAATGGCGAACTGGAGGCGGCGGGCGGCCTTGGCTACCTGACCGAACTGGCCCAGAACACCCCGAGTGCCTCCAACATTCGCGCCTATGCCGAGGTCGTGCGCGAGCGCTCCAGTTTGCGTCACCTGATCGAGGCGGCGCAGGAGATCGCCGACAGCGGCTTCAATCCCCAGGGGCGTTCTTCATCTGAGTTGGTGGATGCGGCGGAACGCCTGATCATGCAGATCAGTGAGCAGGGCCCCAAGGCGGGCGGCCCCCAGGGTGTTGATCACCTGCTGGGCGAGACCGTCGATCGCATCGAAGAGCTGTGTGCCAGTGGCGGTGATATCACGGGCCTGAGCACCGGCTATCTGGATCTGGACAAGTTCACCTCCGGGCTGCAGAAGTCCGATCTGGTGATCGTGGCGGGGCGCCCGTCCATGGGTAAAACCTCGTTTGCCATGAACCTGGTGGAGCATGCGGTGCTGAACCAGTCCTCGCCCGTGCTTGTGTTCTCGATGGAGATGCCCGCCGAGCAGCTCATGATGCGTCTGTTGTCGTCCATCGGGCGCATCGACCAGACTCTGGTGCGTACCGGGCGTCTGGACCAGTCCGGCTGGGAAAAGCTCTCGCAGGCCGTCGGCAAGCTGCGCAATACGGGGCTGCTCATCGATGACACGCCGGCCCTCACGCCCACCGAGGTGCGCTCCAGGGCGCGCCGAATAAAACGTGAGCACGGCGATCTGGCCATGATCATGATCGATTACCTGCAGTTGATGCAGGTAGCGGGGTCATCCGAAGGTCGCACCGCCGAAATCTCCGAGATCTCACGCAGCCTCAAAGCCATCGCCAAGGAATTCAAGTGTCCCGTGGTGGCCCTGTCGCAGCTCAACCGCTCCCTGGAGCAGCGGCCCAACAAGCGCCCCGTGAACTCGGACCTGCGCGAATCCGGCGCCATCGAGCAGGACGCCGACGTGATTATGTTCATCTATCGGGACGAGGTTTATAACCCGGAGTCGGCAGACCAGGGCGTCGCTGAGATCATACTGGGCAAGCAGCGGAACGGACCCATCGGTACGGTGCGGCTGGCCTTCCGTGGGGAGTACACCCGCTTTGAAAATCTGGCGCGGTCGTCTGATCATTACTGAGGCCGCCCTTCGATTCGACGGCTGCTATTCCATCGGTATGCGATAGACCGCACCGTCCGGCCCGTGTCGACAATCCCGCTATACTGATGGACCCGTTAGGAGAAGCGGCAGTTGTCGTACCCGATGCTTTTGAACCGAAGGCGCTTTATACGCCGCAGTGCGTTCACGACTGCGGCGACAGGTATCAGCCTGTTACTACCCCCCTGGGCTCGTGGTGGCACCGCGTCCAGCCTCAGCGGTTTGCGGCCCACCACGGCGGGCAATCAATTTGATCTGACCGTAGACAGGGCGACCTGCACGATTGATGGTCGTGCGGGCAAGGGAATTCTGGTGAATGGTCAGCTGCCGGCCCCGTTATTGCGTTGGCGCGAGGGCGAGACCGTAACGCTGCGTGTGACCAACAAGCTCGACGTAGATACGTCGATCCACTGGCACGGAATCCTGCTGCCGTTCCAGATGGACGGTGTCCCGGGCGTGACCTTCCCAGGTATCCGGCCCGGCGAAACATTTGTCTATGAGTTTCCCCTGCAGCAGGCGGGAACCTACTGGTACCACAGTCATTCCGGGCTGCAGGAACAGAGTGGTCATTACGGTCCGCTGATCATTGAACCCCGGGGTGTCGATCCCGATGCTGTCGAGCGGGAGTACGTCATCCTGCTCTCGGACTGGACCTTCGAAGACCCCCATCGCGTCTTCGCCAAGTTGAAGAAGATGCCGGACAACTACAATTTTCAGCAGCGTACCGTGGGAGAGTTCCTACGCGATAGTAAGGAGCGTGGCCTGGCCAGTGCGCTGGAAGAGCGCCTCATGTGGGGCCAGATGCGTATGAACGCCACGGACATCGCTGATGTGACGGCGGCGACCTACACCTACCTCGTCAACGGCCATGGCCCCGAGGATAACTGGACCGGACTCTTCGCGCCGGGAGAACGGCTGCGACTGCGTTTTATCAACGCATCGGCCATGAGCATCTTCAACGTACGCATCCCCGGTCTGCCCCTGACCGTGGTGCAGGCAGATGGACTGCCGGTCGATCCCGTAGAAACGGATGAATTTCAGATTGGTGTCGCCGAAACCTTCGACGTGATTGTTCAGCCCCGTGATCAGGCCTACACGATTATGGCCGAAAGCAATGACCGCTACGGTTTTGCCCGCGCAACCCTCGCGCCCAAAGAAGGGGTGCAAGCGGATGTTCCGGCACTGCGGACGCGGCCGACGCTCACCATGAGAGATATGGCGATGGACCATGGCGCAATGGACCATGGCGCAATGGACCATGGCGCGATGGATCATGGCGCGATGGGGCATGAAGCGAGAAGCCACGAGGCGATGGATCATGGCTCGATGAATCACAGTGCGATGGAGCACGGTACCACGGGGCATGGGAGCGCAATGCATCATGGGATGAGCCATGGCGCCATGGACAACTCCGGGCGTTCGTTTGAGGCAGGTGCGCCACTGGAAGTACCCGCACAGGAGCACAACCACCCGGTGGGTCCTGGGGTGGTCGGACTTGCCCAGCGTCCCGTAAATCGTCTCGGGGAACGCCCCCTGGGGCTGGAGTCTGTGAATCATCGCGTGCTTGTCTACACGGACCTTCGGGCACGTGAGAAAAACCCCGATGTACGGCCACCCGGGCGAGAGCTGGAGCTGCATCTGACCAGCAACATGGAACGCTACATGTGGTCCTTTGACGGCAGAAAGTTTTCTGAGGTCGATGAGCCCATCCGGTTCTACCGGGGAGAGCGCCTGCGCCTGACGCTGGTCAATGACACGATGATGCCCCACCCCATCCATCTGCATGGCATGTTCTTTGACGTCGTGACCGATGATGGCGACTACAAGCCCCGCAAGCACACGATTGTGGTGAAACCCGGTGAGAGAATGTCCATCGATATTACCGCCGATGCCGTGGGAGACTGGGCTTTTCACTGCCATCTGCTGTACCACATGCACGCCGGCATGATGCGTGTGGTCTCAGTGCTCGATGAGCCTGTGCCCGCATGAACGTGGTCGCGAATCTGGCTTTGCTGCCCGCGGTCTTTTTGGCCTCGAACGTCCATTCTGAGAGCATTCCGAGCGAAAGCCGTGCGGGCGATAGCTACGATGCCGCCGATGAATTCTATGATCCGCAGGTCATGGCCGCCGCCCGGGGGCGACTTCAGGCCGGGCACGGTAGTCAGATCAACAGCCTGGTGATTGCCGAGCGCCTGGAATATCGCGCGGCCGACAGCGAGGACGCCTTGCTGTGGGAGGCGCAGGGTTGGCTGGGTACCGACGCCAACAAAATCTGGGTTAAAACCGAGGGTGAGTACAGTGACAGTGGTGACGCCGAGAAGGTCGAGCTGCAGCTGTTGTACAGCCACGCCGTCAGCGCATTCTGGGATTTTCAGGTGGGTATCCGCCATGACCTGGAGCCCACGCCGCACCGTTCTCACCTGGCGATCGGTCTACAGGGTCTGGCACCCTACTGGTTTGAGATGGATGCGGCCCTGTTTCTTAGCGACGAAGGGCATGTCACGGCACGCATCGAGGCGGAGTATGAGCTGTTTTTGACGCAGCGCCTGATTCTGCAGCCGCGACTGGAGATCAATATCGCGGCGAGTTCTGACCGCGAAATCGGTATAGCTAAGGGCCTCTTTGATTCCGTGGCTGAGCTGCGCCTGCGTTACGAAGTGCGCCGGGAGTTTGCACCTTACGTCGGGCTTAGCTGGGGCGGCGACTTCGGAGCGACGGCGGATATCGTCGAGGAAGCGGGAGGTAAACCAAGGGAAGTGGCTTTCGTTGCGGGATTTCGCATCTGGTACTGAATTTCGCTCGGCATGTTTCAAGGGCCTGAGTTGCAGGGCTGAACGCGGAACGCGGTATCAGATGCCTCCTATTCACCTTCTGTCTGCAAGTCGGCTGTCAAAAGCGTCAGTTCACGGACAGCTTCGATACTGACTGCGTCGTACCCTGCAAGGTGTATAAGCGAGGGCGACGTCGACAGGTTTGGCCTTGCGTGAAGCTACAAATATGAGGTCGCCCGCGTGGTCAAGGCAAAGCCGATTGTCATGGACGGGGTGATGTACACCACCGTCGCGTCCCGAATCTCAGGGGGTAAGGTGATCATCGGCAACGGCGGTGCTGAGTTTGGCGCGCGCGGCTACATCACGGCCTATCGCGCCGACACGGGCGAGGAAGCATGGCGCTTCCATGAACTGTGCGATGAATTGCTATAGGCCAAAGTGGTGGGCTCAAACCCTGGCATGTGACCGGAAGTCAATGAGGCGGTTGGCCTATAACTGATTTTCGCTGCGCAGACGCGCAATCTGCCGCAGGGCGTCGTCACCCTCCAGGGCTTTGATTTCCAGGCGGTCTGCCGGCGGTTCGGGCACAACCGGCACCGTCTCTCCCCGCAACACCGCGGCACACCGCGCCTGGTAGGCCGCACTGAAACGTGGCCAGCTTTGCGCCTCCGAGGCGCTCGCCAGAAAGGTCCAGTTGCAGTCTCGCCCTGCCCAGTACACCAGCGGGTGGGACCAGCTGCGCGCTTCGGGCGGTGAGCCGCCGTCACAGGCTTCGAGATAGGCCTGGCGCGGTGCGGGAAACCCCAGCGCCTGCAGGCTGTCTTCGCAGCAGCTGCGCATGCGGTGCAGCGTGGGCAGGAATTCGCTGTTTTCGATGGCGCTCCGGGCACCCTGAAGAATCTGTGCCGGGGGGAACTCGCGCAGGGAATCGAGCCACAGCTTTTTTATCTGCCGTAGCTGTTCTTCGTCGCGAAATGCGGCGTAGTACTGGTTGTTGAAGTTCAGTCGAAACAGGGCAAAGACCTGATTGATGGCTTCGACCAGCGCCGGGTCCCGTCGGCTGCGCTCTTCGCGCGCCGCGGGATCAGTCTGCCCAGGAGGTGTCGGTGAGGTCCTGCTCGAGGCTGCTATCGCGCGTTCGGCGCGTGCCGCCAGTTCCTGGCTGTCCTCCATGATCGTACCCCGCCTGTTCCTGCTGCTGTCGTGCCCACTGGAATTGTACATGCTGTTTGAACTTGTTCTGCCATGCGTGCCCACCGCTGCCGCGCTCACGCCAGTACAGGGTGAAATCCTCGAGTTGCTGCAGGGCAAAGGCGCGGGGCACACCGTGAAAACGCTCCAGTAGTTCCAGCATGTCTTCGCTGGGCTGGAAGTCCCGGGGTAGAGGCTGGCCTTCGCCGCGCGCTGGCCGGTTGCCGCGACGTGCGGGGGTATCTGCTTTGGCGTTGACGCCGCCCGCGGAATCCGGAGCCCTCGATTCCGAAGGGACAGTCGGCGTTGCAGGCGCCGCAGCGCTCACCCGCACCGGCGCCGAGGGCTGCGATGACGGGCCCTCACGCCCCTCGTCCAGGGCCAGCAGCAGGCACTCTGCCGCCGCTCCGTGGTGATCGCAGCGAATCAGGCCTTTGGCCTCAAGGGAGTCGCCTATGCGCTGCAGATCAGCGTCATTCCAGAAGGGCATGAGCTGCAGCAGATAGGCGCGGCTGATGTGCAGCCAGGCCAGACCCTCGCGCTGGGTGGCGGGCTGGTGCAGGTAAAGGCTGCGAATCTGCTGCAGCAGCACCGCTTCTTCGAGGCCCACGGCGGCAGCGAGTTCGGCAGAGAACACGAGCTGGCAATCGGGGACGAGGCGGGGACCGCTCATGGACAGTTTCGGCTCAAGAAAATCGGCCGCACAGCATACCCAGCTTGGCGCATTAGTTGTAGCATCGCCGCTCGAATCTTTCGCGGAGACTCCATGGCCAAGGCCAAAACGGCATTCGTGTGTAGCGATTGCGGGTCCGATTACGCCAAGTGGCAGGGACAATGCTCTGACTGCGGGGCGTGGAATACGCTGAGCGAAATTCGCCTTGAGAGCGGCTCACGGCCCTCTCGCGGGGGTGCGCGTCAGGGCTTCGCTGGCGAGCTGGCTCCCGCGCGGCGCCTGGCTGATATCGATGTGGCCGATGTGCAGCGCATACCCACGGGTATGGCGGAGCTGGACCGGGTCCTGGGCGGTGGTCTGGTTCCGGGTTCGGCAATCCTGCTCGGTGGTAACCCCGGTGCGGGCAAGAGTACGTTGTTGCTACAGGCCAGCTGTAATCTGGCGCGAACCATGCCCGCCCTGTATGTCACCGGTGAAGAGAGCCCCCAGCAGGTGGCCCTGCGTGCCCGTCGCCTGGGGCTGCCGATGGATCAGCTTGAGTTGATGGCAGAAACTCAGGTCGAGGCGATCCTGACAGCGATGGCGCAGAAAAAGCCGCGCCTGCTGGTCGTGGATTCGATTCAGGTGGTCTACAGCGATGCCCTGACGTCGGCGCCCGGCAGCGTGTCGCAGGTGCGTGATTGCGCGGCGAGCCTGACCCGGGCGGCGAAGGAACATGGCACCGTGCTGCTCCTCGTCGGCCACGTGACCAAGGATGGCAATCTGGCCGGCCCCAAAGTGCTGGAACACATGATCGATTGCTCGGTACTCCTTGAGAGTTCTGACGACCAGCGCTTTCGTACCCTTCGCGGTCAGAAGAACCGCTTTGGCGCCGTCAACGAGCTGGGTATTTTCGCGATGACCGAACAGGGGCTGCGCGAAGTGCGTAACCCCTCGGCGATCTTCCTCGAGCGGGGTGAGGCAGCGTCCTCCGGCAGCGCCGTCATGGTGCTCTGGGAAGGCACGCGACCCTTGCTGGTAGAGATACAGGCGCTGGTGGATGACAGCCCCCTGGGCAATCCCCGCCGTCTGGCGGTGGGGCTGGAGCAGAACCGCCTGGCGATGCTGCTCGCCGTCTTGCATCGCCACGGGGGGCTGCAGGTGGGTGATCAGGACGTGTTTGCCAACGTAGTGGGTGGCGTGCGGGTGATGGAAACCAGCGTCGATCTGGCGCTGCTGCTGGCGATTGTCTCGAGTTTTCGGGATCGGCCCCTGCCGCGGGACCTGGTGACCTTTGGTGAGGTGGGTCTGTCGGGCGAAATCCGCCCCGTGCCCTCGGGGCAGGAACGGCTTTCAGAGGCGGTCAAGCATGGCTTTCGGCGGGCGATCGTGCCGCGGGGCAACGCACCGAAACAGGCACCGGAGGGAATGCAGGTGCATGCTGTGGCGTCCCTCGCCGAGGCGCTGGCGCTGGAGCTCTAGCGCGCCCTGGGCGTCTGAGTCAGGCGTCTGAGTCAGGCGTCCGGTTCAGGCGTCGTCGGGCGCTGCGGTGAAGCGATCTCAACTTCGTAGCCCTGCAACAGTTCATCATAGATGCGATCCCGGGCAGCGCGGCGCTGGGCGTCGCGCCAGTCGCGCAGCACGGTGTCGCGGACTTCATCCAGCGCCGGCTCTCGACCCGCTATGCGCTTCTCGACAAACACCAGATGTTCCCCGTAGGCAGAGCTGACGGGCCCTGACCAGCGACCGGTGTCGAGCTCATCCAGGGCCTGCAGAAAAGCGTTGCCAAAGGCCGATGCGACCGCGGTGGCACGCTCCTGCTGCACGCGTCGGGGCAGGGCCAGGCCATCGCCAATATTCAGAGCCGCGGCAACATCCGTCTGATCCAGATTTTCCAGCGCCCGCAGCGCATCGCTACGGGCATGCTCCCGCCGCTCCTGGCTGAAAAAAACCTGCTGCAGGGTATAGCGGGGCTGTTCGGCGTAATCGCCACGTCGCTCGTCGTACCAGCGCTGCAGCTCTTCATCGGTGGGTGTGATGCCCATGGACAGCTGATCCACGAAGGCCTCGTATTTCTGGCGCAGGCGGCGACGGACGATGGGGTCCTGCTCGGCCAGGCCCAGTTGCAGCGCCTCGCGATTGGCTAGTTCTTCGCGCAGCCAGTCATCAAGTAGGCCCTTGAACTCGGATTCGGTAGGAGGGCGGCGCCAGACGCGCTCGAATGATGCCGCGAGCTGCGCCTGGCGTTCTGCGCTGACGACGATGGTCTGGTCATCGATGGCCGTGTCATCAGACAGCGCGATGAAAAGAGCAAACAGGCCCGCGCCCAGCAGGGCGAAATGAAGCAGGGGCTCGCGCAGCAGCCCCCGGGATTGGCCGTCAGTCATCGAGGGCGCTGATCTCTGCGTCCAGTTTCGCCGGATCGGCTACATGTTCTTCCAGCAGTTGTCGCAGGGGTTCAATCGTCACCCGATCCACATGCTGTACCGCAAAGCCCAGACGATCGGCTTCGACGTGCTGCAGGTAGGCATGCAGTTCCAGCACGCCATGGTTGCCTGCGTCGATGCGCAGGGTGAAGGGTTCGTTGTACTGGGCATCCCAGACGTCGGGCTGGTCCGTCGAGACACCGGCAAGGCAGATGTCGATAAGGCGCTGGTGCCATACGCTGCCACCCTGGTGGACCTCAACGGGCAGATCCAGGTGGGCTCTCGAAAAGGCGCGGCGTTCGCCGGGGTAATCACTCATTCTTATCAGTCACCGTGATGGCCAGACGCCATTGAAGCACAGGCGTCTGGCGCGACAAAGACCCGGACTACTTCAGTTTGCGGTAGGGCACGCGGTGCGGCTGCTCGGCAGCGGCGCCCAGGCGGGCCTTGCGGTCCTCTTCGTAGTCACTGAAGTTGCCTTCGTGAAACACCACGCCCCCGTCATCCTCATAGGCCAGGATGTGGGTGGCGATGCGATCCAGGAACCAGCGGTCGTGAGAGATCACCATGGCCGAGCCGGGGAACGCCAGCAGCGCTTCTTCGAGGGCGCGCAGCGTTTCTACATCCAGGTCGTTCGTCGGTTCGTCCAGCAACAGTACGTTGGCACCCTGCTTCAGCAGCTTGGCCAGGTGCAGGCGGTTGCGCTCACCCCCGGACAGATCTTTTACGTACTTCTGCTGGTCGGATCCCTTGAAGTTGAAGCGGCCCACATAGGAGCGGGAATTCACTTCGTAACTGCCGATACGGATTATGTCGAGCCCGTCCGAGACCTCTTCCCACACGGTTTTGCTGCCGTCCAGATCGTCGCGGGACTGGTCCACGTAGCCCAGCTGCACGGTTTCGCCGACCTTGACCTCGCCGCCGTCGGGCGTCTCTGCCCCCATGAGAATACGGAACAGCGTGGATTTACCCATGCCGTTGGCACCGATAATGCCCACGATGCTGCCCTTGGGTACGGTAAAACTCACGTTGTCGAAGAGCAGACGATCGTCGTAGGTCTTTTTGAGGTTGCTGACCTCGATAACGCTGTCGCCCAGGCGCGGACCCGGGGGAATGTAAATTTCGTTGGTTTCGTTGCGGGTCTGGAACTCCTGGGACTGCAGCTCTTCAAAGCGTGCCAGGCGCGCCTTGCTCTTGGCCTGGCGGCCCTTGGGGTTCTGGCGCACCCACTCCAGCTCCGCCTTGATGGCCTTCTGGTGCGAGGCTTCCTGGCGCTGCTCCTGCTCCAGGCGCTTCTCTTTGGCGTCGAGCCAGTCTGAATAATTGCCTTCGTAGGGAATGCCCCGGCCCCGGTCCAGCTCCAGGATCCAGCCCGCGGCGTTGTCCAGAAAGTAGCGGTCGTGGGTAATTGCGACCACGGTGCCCGAGAAGTCGTGCAGGAAGCGCTCGAGCCAGCCCACGCTCTCGGCGTCCAGGTGGTTGGTCGGTTCGTCCAGCAGCAGCATGTCGGGGCTGGACAGCAGCAGGCGGCACAGGGCTACGCGGCGGCGCTCACCGCCAGACAGTTTCGTGACGTCCGCGTCCCAGGGTGGCAGGCGCAGGGCGTCGGCGGCGACTTCAAGGCGATGGTCGATGTTGTGGGCGTCCGTCGCCTGAATGATGTCTTCGAGGCGCGCCTGTTCCTTCGCCAGGGCGTCGAAGTCGGCGTCTGGCTCGGCGTAATCGGCATAGACTTTTTCCAGACCTGCCAGGGCATCCAGGGCTTCCTTGAGCCCTTCCTCAACATTGCCACGCACATCCTTCTCCGGATCGAGCTGGGGCTCCTGGGGCAGATAGCCGATGTTGATTCCCGGCTGGGGACGGGCTTCACCGAGGATGTCGGTGTCGATGCCTGCCATGATTTTCAGCAGCGTGGACTTGCCGGCACCGTTAAGTCCCAGCACGCCGATCTTGGCGCCGGGAAAGAAAGACAGCGAGATATTCTCGAGAATGGTCTTTTTGGGCGGGACAACCTTGCCCACGCGGTTCATGGTGTAAACGTACTGCGCCATTGGAGGAGGAGATTCCTGCGTGTGAAAGAGCCGCGGAGTGTAGCAAAGGGCAGCGTCAGCGTCGGCCCCGCGGGCCTACTCGCGGGACCGTCGGATCGGTTAGAATTGCGCCCCTTTTGCACCCGCTGCATTGTGAGGAGATATCGATGTTTGACACCACCATGGCCATTGAAGGATTCGATGACGCCCTGTTCGACGCCATGCGTGACGAAGAACGTCGCCAGGAAGAGCATATCGAGCTCATCGCCTCAGAAAACTACGCCAGTCCCCGCGTACTGCAGGCCCAGGGCTCCGTGCTGACCAACAAGTACGCCGAGGGCTATCCCCACAAGCGTTACTACGGCGGCTGTGAGTTCGTGGACAAGGCCGAAGAGCTGGCGGTGGAGCGTGCCAAAGCCCTGTTTGGTGCGGCCTATGCCAATGTGCAGCCCCACTCCGGCTCCCAGGCCAACTCGGCGGTGTTCCAGGCCCTGGTAACTCCCGGTGACACGATTCTTGGCATGAGTCTCGCCGACGGTGGCCACCTCACCCACGGTGCCAAGCCGAATTTTTCGGGCAAGCACTACAACGCGGTGCAGTATGGGCTCGACAGCAACACCGGTGAGATCGACTACACGCAGATCGAGTCCCTGGCTCGCGAGCACAAGCCCAAAATGATCATCGGCGGTTTTTCGGCCTACAGCCGTGTGGTGGACTGGGAGCGCTACCGTGCCATCGCTGACGAAGTCGGTGCCTATCTGCTGGTAGACATGGCTCACGTGGCAGGACTGGTGGCGGCGGGGGTCTACCCCAACCCGGTGCCCCACGCCGATGTGGTGACCTCCACCACGCACAAGACGCTTCGTGGACCCCGCGGCGGTATCATCCTGGCCCGCGCCAACGAAGAACTCGAGAAGAAATTCAACTCCGCCGTGTTCCCCGGCGGCCAGGGTGGTCCCCTGATGCACGTGATCGCAGCCAAGGCCGTGAGCTTTCTCGAAGCCCAGCAGCCCGAGTTCGTCACGTATCAGAAGCAGGTGGTCGCCAACGCGCGAGCCATGGCCGCGACTTTCATGGACCGCGGTATCAACATTGTCTCGGGTGGTACCGACAACCATCTGATGCTGGTGGACCTCATCGGCAAGCCCTATACCGGCAAGGACGCGGATGAGGCCCTGGGCAACGCTAACATCACCGTGAACAAGAACGCGGTGCCCAACGACCCCCGTTCGCCCTTTATCACCTCGGGCCTGCGCGTGGGTACCCCCGCGATCACGACCCGTGGCTTCGGCGAAGCCGAAACGCGCGAGCTGGCGGGCTGGATGTGCGACGTGCTTGAAGCGCTCGAAAGCGGTGATGCCGCTGCCACGATCGACAGCGTGAAGCAGAAGGTGCTGGCTATCTGCGCGCGCTTCCCCGTGTACGGCGAGCGGCCGTCGGCGGGTGCTGTGGCGGCCTGAGCCGCCAGCCAGGTCCCTGTCATGCATTGTCCTTTCTGCACCGCTGAAGACACCAAGGTGATCGATTCGCGCCTGGTGTCCGATGGCGCCCAGGTGCGCCGGCGTCGCGAGTGTCTGTCCTGCCATGAGCGCTTCACGACCTATGAAGCCGCCGAGCTGGTGATGCCTCGGGTGATCAAGCAGAACGGCAGCCGTGAACCCTTTAACGAAGACAAGCTGCGCGCCGGTTTTCTGCGCGCCCTCGAAAAGCGTCCCGTATCCGTCGAGGCAATCGAGGCTGAAATCAGCCATATCAAGCAGAATCTGCGCGCCACGGGCGAGCGCGAGATCAATTCACGGGTGCTGGGTGAACTGGTCATGGACAGTCTCAAGGCCCTGGACAAGGTGGCGTACGTTCGCTTTGCCTCGGTGTACAAGTCCTTCGAGGACATCGCCGAGTTCCAGGCCGCCATCGAAGGCCTGCAGGCGGAACCAGAAGGCAGTTCCGAGCCGGACGCCTGAGGCGTCGATCATGTTCTCGGCCCTCGATCACGCAATGATGGCCCGAGCCCTGCGCCTTGCCGAGCGCGGCAGGTACTGGGCGCGCCCGAATCCCCATGTGGGATGCGTGATTACCCACGGTGAACAGGTGGTGGGGGAGGGCTTTACCCAGCCCCCGGGGCAGGGCCATGCCGAGGTGCAGGCGCTCGCCCAGGCCGGCGAACGTGCCCGGGGCGCCACCGCCTATGTCACGCTCGAGCCCTGCGCCCACTTTGGACGCACGCCGCCCTGTGCCGATGCGTTGATCAGCGCCGGTGTGAGCCGGGTGGTCGTGGCCCTGGAAGACCCCGACCCCCGCGTGAGCGGTGGAGGCGCTCAGCGTCTTCGCGACGCTGGTGTACAGGTTGAGGTGGGGCTTCTCGCCGGGCAGGTGGAGCGCCAACTGGCCGGCTTTCTGCTGCGCCAACGTCGGGGACGGGGACGCCTGCGAACCAAGATCGCCATGTCGCTGGATGGACGCACCGGCATGGCCTCGGGTGAGAGCCAGTGGATTACCGGCCCCGCGGCGCGTGCCGATGTGCAGCGCCTGCGTGCCGAGAGCTGCGCCGTGGTGACGGGAATCGGCACTGTGCTCGCCGATGATTGTGCCCTCACCGTGCGTGCCGACGAGCTTCATAGCGATGCGCCATTGCCGCCGCCCGCCCAGCGCGCCCTGCGGGTGGTCGCAGATCGTCGGCTTCGGACCCCGCCGCAGGCCCGGGTACTGGCGGGCGAGCAGCCTAGCCTGCTGCTCTGGGGTGGCGAGGGGATTTCGCCCGCCGCTCTCGCCGCCGAAACCACCGTGGTGGCAGTGCAGAATGACGCCCTGGATCCCGCCGCCATGCTAAAGGTGCTGGCTGGCCGGGACTGCAACGACATTCTGCTAGAATCCGGCCCCACATTGGTGGGAGCCTTTATTCGCGCCGCGTTGGTGGACGAACTGATTGTCTACATCGCGCCGCGCCTGCTGGGCAGTCAGGCCCGGCCGATGCTGGACCTGCCGCTCGAACGTATGAGTGAAGCGCTGGATCTGCAGATTTCGGATCGGCGCCAGGTCGGCAATGACCTGCGCATTACGTTGACGCCCGCTGTGTCGAGCGCTGATTGACCGGCGCAGGTCCATCC
>JAUIMF010000129.1 GCA_030433415.1 Gammaproteobacteria bacterium
TGCTTGCGTAGCGGCGAGTGCAAGGCCTGATGGCGCATGTACTCGTTGACCTCCTCAATGCTGGTTTCCCTGCTCAGGGTCAGATTGAGAATGGCCATGGAGACGTTGGGAGTGGGTACGCGAATGGCGTTACCGGTAAGCTTGCCCAGCAGCTGAGGCAGGACCTTGCCCACAGCCGTTGCAGCGCCGGTTTCGGTGAGCACCATGTTGAGCGGCGCAGCACGACCCCGACGTGATGCCTTGTGGTAATTGTCTATCAGGTTCTGGTCATTGGTAAACGCATGCACCGTCTCCACGTGGCCGGCAGTGATACCAAATTCGTCGTCCATCGCCTTCAACGGCGGCGCAATGGCGTTGGTGGTGCAGGATGCCGCCGAGATGATGGCGTCATCAGGCGCAATAATGTCGTGGTTGATTCCGTGCACCACGTTCTTCAGGTCGCCCTTGCCCGGCGCGGTCAGAATGACCTTGGAAACGCCCTTGCTTTTCAGGTGCAGCGACAAGCCCGCCTCGTCACGCCATACACCCGTGTTATCGACGACAATGGCATTGCTGATGCCATATTGGGTGTAGTCAATGCTGTCAGGGGCATCTGCGTAAATCACCTTGACCTCATTACCGTTGGCAACAAACGACTGACGCTCCTCGTCGACGCGGATAGTGCCGTCAAACGCACCGTGAACCGAATCACGTCGCAGCAGGCTTGCGCGCTTGACCAGGTCATTGGGAGCCTTGCCCTTGCGCACCACAACAGCGCGCAGGCGCAAGCCGTCGCCGCCATCGGTTTTGTCGATAAGGATACGGGCCATGAGCCGGCCGATTCGGCCAAAGCCGTAGAGAATTACATCCTGCGGCTGATCCAGCGGCTGGGTGGTGGAACCAATGTCGCCAGCCACTTCCTGGCGCACGTACTCTTCTATCGATAACCCCTGGCCCTTGCCCTTGTCGTAATAGTTGACCGCTATACGGCCGACATCGATATGCGCGGGCCCCAGGTCCAGCCTGGCCAGCTCGGCCAGTACCGGTGCCGTCTCGAACTCGGACAGCTCATTGGCCTCCAACTGACGCACGTAGCGGTGGTCTTTCATGATCTCGGTCACGGACCGATTGACCAGAGACTTCCCGTAGATATAGCACTTCACATTGTGCTCTCGGGACAGGCTGCCCACGATAGGAATCATGCCCTCGGCGAGCGCTTCACGCTGTTTCCAATCCTTGAAATAATCGTCTGGACGTTCTCTCTTGCGGTCGTTCACGGTTACTCGATCCTGGGCATTGGCTCTGATGGGGGCGCGTATTATCGTCATATGGCCGAATTGACGCAAGCCGCCCCCGGGCATATTCACAATCTGTTCGGGCAATACACTGGAGGCGCCGCCCGTGGGCGCGATACAATGCGCGCCCGCAAGCTGACAACAGACCCTCACGCATGTTTAGCGCCCTGATTCAGGACACCCCATGGCCACAGAAGGCTGGCACCCGCACCGCAATGGGGCCGTTCTATGGCGGCAGCGACGCCCGCTGTATTGCCGAGCTGGCAAGCCCCGAGCGCTTGCTGGTAGTGATCACCGCTGACACCAGCGCCGCACTGACGCTGGAGCGTGAATTGCCGTTCTATCTCGAAAAGGACATCGAGATCGTCCCCTTCCCGGACTGGGAAACACTGCCCTACGACCACTTCTCGCCTCACCAGGACATTATTTCCGAACGGCTGAGTGCGCTTTACCGACTGCCGGGCTGCCGCGGCGGCATTCTTATCGTGCCGGTGCCTACGCTGATGCACCGCCTGCCACCCACCCACTACATTGCCGGGTCCAGCCTGGTGCTGGAAGCAGGGGAAGGTATCGACCTGGACAGTTTCCGCCGCAACCTTGAACGCAACGGCTACCGCAACGTGGAAACCGTGTTCGAGCACGGTGAATTTGCCCTGCGCGGGTCGCTGTTCGACATCTACCCCATGGGTTCGAAGCTGCCCTACCGCATTGACCTGCTCGATGACGAGGTGGATACCCTGCGCACATTCGACCCGGAAACGCAGCTCACCGTCGACAAGGTCAATGCTATCAGGCTGTTACCGGCCCGCGAGTATCCTCTGGACCACAGCGCGATAAGCCGTTTCCAGATGAACTGGTGGGAGCATTTCGAGGTTGACCACGACAGCTGCCCTACCTATGCCGATGTCAGCGCCGGTCGCAGTCCCGGTGGCTGCGAGTACTATCTACCGCTCTTTTTCGAACACTGCGCCACACTTTTTGACTACCTGCCCGAGAACGCGGCGGTCATTACTATTGGCGACCACCATCATGCCGCCGATCATTTCTGGCGCGAGGTCGGCAACCGGTTTGAAGAGTACGGGATTGACCCCCGCAGACCACTGCTGCCACCAAAACATGGTTTCACGCCGGTCGAAGAGTTGTACCAGTTGCTGGGAACCTTCCCGGTACTGGAGCTTCGCCACCAGCCTGACGCCCCGGTGCACTGCCCTACTCCCGTGCTTCCGCCGCCAGACCTGTCCACCGACCAGACAGTGTTTTCCGCTGCAGCCAACCTCGCTGCGTTCATTCTCGAGCATGATGCGCCGGTGCTGCTCTGTGCCGAGTCGGCGGGACGCAGGGAGATTCTGCTGGAGTCTCTGCGTGAACAGGGCCTGACACCGCCCATCGTGGAGAACTGGCAACAATTCCTGGCATCGGGCGAGCGTTTCGCCATCGCCACCGCCCCCCTGGATCGGGGTTTGTATTTTGGCGAGAGCATGCCGACGCTGGTATGCGAAGCACAGCTCTTTGGCAGCCGGGTAGCGCAACGTCGCCGTCGCCGGGCCAGCACAGAAGCCGCCAGCGCCAACATATTCCGCGACATCAATGAATTGCGTGAGGGTGTGCCGGTAGTGCACCTGGAGCACGGCGTGGGCCGCTACGTGGGCTTGCAGACATTGGCTGTGGATGGGCAGGAAACCGAGTTTCTCACCCTGGAATACGCCAGGGGCTCGAAACTGTATGTACCCGTTGCATCCCTGCATCTTATCAGCCGCTATGCGGGATCCGACCCGGAGCTCGCGCCCCTGCATACACTGGGCTCTGAACAATGGGACAAGGCGCGGCGCAAAGCCAGCGAGAAAGCCAACGACATCGCCGCACAGTTGCTGGAAGTGTACGCGCGCCGTGAGGCACGCGAGGGCTTTGCCTTTTCCCTGGATCAGCCTGGCTACGAGCAGTTCTGTGCCGCCTTCCCATTTGAGGAAACACCAGACCAGGAGGTCACCATCCGCGCCGTCATCGACGACATGCTCAGCCCACGCGTGATGGACCGCCTGGTCTGCGGCGACGTTGGCTTCGGCAAAACCGAAGTTGCCATGCGCGCAGCCTTTGTCGCCACACAGAATCGCAAGCAGGTGGCACTGCTTGTCCCCACCACACTGCTTGCCCAGCAGCACTACAGCTCATTCTGCGACCGCTTTGCCGGCTGGCCAGTCAACATAGAAGTGGTCTCGCGCTTCAAGTCACCGGCACAGATCAGGGAAGTCAGCAAGCGCATCGCCGCTGGCAAGGTTGATATCCTGGTGGGCACCCACAAGCTGCTGCAGAGCGATTTCAGGTTTGACGATCTTGGCCTGCTGGTCATCGACGAGGAGCACCGCTTCGGGGTCAAGCAGAAAGAGGCCATCAAGGCGTTGCGCTCAGAGGTTGATATTCTCACCCTCACAGCCACGCCCATTCCACGCACACTGAATATGGCATTGGGAGGCATGCGTGATCTGTCCATTATCGCCACACCGCCGGCTCGGCGACTGTCTATCAAGACCTTTGTCCGCGAACACAATGTAGCCCTGATCAAGGAAGCTGTTCTGCGCGAGACGCTGCGCGGCGGGCAGGTCTACTACCTGCACAATGAGGTGAAATCGATAGAGGAAAGCGCGCGCAAGCTTCGCGAACTGGTGCCGGAGCTGTCTGTCGGCATCGCCCACGGGCAAATGCGCGAAACGGAGCTGGAGCAGGTGATGTCAGCTTTTTACCATCAGCGACATCACATTCTCGTGTGCACAACCCTCATCGAGACCGGCATCGATATTCCCAATGCCAACACCATCATCATCGAACGGGCCGACAAATTTGGCCTGGCGCAGTTACACCAGTTGCGCGGCCGCGTGGGGCGCTCTCACCACCAGGCCTATGCTTATCTGCTTACCCCGCCGCGCTCCGCCATAACCGCCGATGCCGGCAAACGCCTGGAAGCGATTGAAGCGGCCGGAGACCTGGGTGCGGGTTATCTGCTGGCCACCCACGATCTGGAGATTCGCGGCGCCGGGGAGCTGCTGGGCGACGAACAGAGTGGCCAGATTCATTCCGTTGGATTCTCGCTGTATATGGAAATGCTCGAACGCGCCGTCGCCGCACTCAAGCGCGGCGAGATTCCCGATGTGGACGCGCCCCTGGATGCGGGCACCGAAGTCAACCTGCACGTGCCTGCGCTGATACCCGCTGACTATCTGCCCGACATCAACAGTAGACTGGTACTTTACAAACGCATCGCCGCCGCACAGGACGATGACCAGCTGCGCGAACTGCAGGTAGAAATGATTGACCGTTTTGGCCTGCTGCCGGTACAGGTGGGCAATCTATTTTTGGTCTCTCGTCTGCGCCTGCAGGCGGAGAACCTGGGGATACGCGCCATTGAAGCCGGCGCCGGGGGTGGTAGTATCGACTTCAAGGAGACGACTCGCGTCAACCCGCTGTCGCTGGTGAACCTGGTGCAATCAGACCCTCGTTCCTACAAACTGGCCGGCGCCACGCGCTTGCGATTCGAGCATGACCTGACCGACAAGGACCAGCGCGTGAAGTATGTCGAAAACCTTCTTGCTACCTTTGCCAACGATGCCACGGAAGACGCCGCCTGATGCAACTGACCCTTCGCCACCTCGCTTCACTCGCCCTGCCTCTGGCGCTTTGCTCTTCACCGGCGTTTACCGATGAG
>JAUIMF010000130.1 GCA_030433415.1 Gammaproteobacteria bacterium
GCGTGTGCGCGAGGCTTGTGGTGACGAGCGGGACGTGCCGCTTGAGTACACCACGACCAGCCCGACCCTGCGCAAGCGACTGGGGGTGGAGAACGCATGAACGGGGTTCACGCTGACGACAAACGCGATCCGGCGCAGGGAGCATTCTTCCTCACCGCTGCGCTGTTTGCCGTTGTGGCGCCCTGGCTGCTGTTACCGCTGCCGGGCCAGGGCACCGGGCTCGTGGACAGCACGGTCCATGCCAGGGGTATGCTGTTTGGCTTAGTAGGGGCCCTGATCGCGGGCTACCTCGGGGGAAAACTCCTCGGCTGGCACATGGCCGTGCTATTGGGGCTGTGGTTTGCAGGCCGGCTCAGCGAGGTGTTTGCGGCGGACACGCCGCTGATGCATTTTTGTTATGCCGGCTTCGGCCTGGGTCTGGCGCTGCTGGTCGTGCCGCGCTTCTCGACTGCCAAAAAGTGGCGCAATCGCCTGACCGGACCAACGCTCGCCGCCATCACCTGCTTTCCACTATTGCTACTGGCAGGCAAGGCTATCGAACTGGACTACAGAAGCGCCATACACAGCCTGGCCATTCTTGTTGCGTGGCTCATGTTTTACATGGGGGGACGCTTTATCACCCCGCTGCTGGCGCGAGCCTATGCCAACCTCGGTGACAAGTCGCCGCAAAGGATACAGCCGTTGCTGGAAGGCGCAGTGATGATCCTGCTGCTATTGGCAGCCGTTCTGCGACTATTCCCGGTTCCCAATCCCCTCGTCGGCGCCCTCCTGGGACTGGCGGGCATTCTCATTATTGTGAGACTTGCCCGGTGGCGGCTGTTCAGGCTCGGGCCCCGCCATGTCGATCTCAAGGGACTCGGCGCTGGCTACCTTTGGCTCGGCGCTGGGTTGGTCGCTTTCAGCGTTTCACTGTCCGGACACCTGGAACAGGCTGCCAGCTTACATCTGATCACCATTGGCGCTCTCGGCACACTATCCTCAACCGTGATGCTGAAATCGACCCACACCACGGGGCGCGGCCGCCCAATCGTGTACTACACCATGATCGCGCTGGTGGGCCTTGCCTGCCTGGCACGCGTTGCGACAGGGGTGACGCCCGACCTGCGCACGCCTCTGCTCTATGGCTCCGCCGCCCTCTGGAGCGTTAACTTTCTGTTGGTAGCCTGTCATCTCACTACAGGCACGCTGGAGAAATCACATGAGCTTGAACGTAAACGCCATCGAGGTGCCGGGACATCTGGATCCCGCGACCTGGAAGCAGCACCTTGACTGGCTTGCGCTGGGCGCCCGGGAGGTCGAGGAGAATCTGAGGCGCACAGAGCTGAAGCGCAACTTCGAGGCTGCCAAACAGACCACCGCGCGAGCTTGGGCAACTGCTGAATCCAAACACAGCGTAGGAGCAGTGACGTCGGCAAGCGAAACGCGCGGTTCACCCTGTCCGGGAAGGAGCAGGAAAAATGGCGACTGACAAACACGACAATAGTGATCGCGGCAAACTCTTCTCATCACCGTGCGCCATGCATGAGAGCGACGCGAGTTATATGGGCCTCGGGCCCGAGGATACAGAGCGTATGCAAATGAGTGCGGAATTGCTCACCGAGCTGGGCCAGACATTACTGTACCGCCTTCCAGACGCGGTTATCTACGCCGACAGCGCCGGCGCAATTCGATTCTGGAACCTGGGAGCGGAGCGCATCTTCGGCTTCAGCGCAGCAGAGGCCATCGGCGACTCGCTGGATATCATCATTCCCCCACGGCTGAGGGCGCGCCACTGGGAGGGTTATCACCGCATGATGAGCACCGGTCAATCAAGCCATGCCGCCGCTGAACTGCTTGCCGTACCCGCCATCAACAAGGCGAGTGATATGCTCTCTATCCAGTTTACGGTTGCACCCGTGCAGGGGCGGGATGGCTCGGTGAAGGGCATCCTCGCACTGCTCAGGGACGTCACCGACACGTTTAACGAGCTCAAGAGACTGAAAAAACTCCAGGCATGAATGACTTAATTGCGAACGACGAGACACGCGGCAAGGATACCCCGGGACGGGGCTACGTTATTGTCATCTACGGCCTGTACATCGGCAGTATCATGGCGCTGGTCACCGCACCGCTTGGTGCGCTGATCGCCCACCTGCGGCTGGGCCGCGGCGCGGCGTGGCTGGACACGCACCTGTTATTCCAAATTCGCACCTTCTGGCTGGGCATGGTGGCCGCCGCCCTCGCCGTGCTGGCGTGGCAGGCGGCGGGCAGGCTCGGTCTGACCCCGATCTACGCCTGGTCGTTTGGCTACCTGTCTGCCACCTTTGGCATTGGCTGGATGATGGGACGGTGCGCCGTCGGGGTACACCGGCTGACCTCAAACCGCCCCATCGACGCACCAGGCAGCTGGCTGTTCGGGCTGGGCGGGGGCTCCTGAGGGGCGTCAGCTGTCGGCATCTTCGGGAAAATCGGGGTCCCCTTGGCTGTCCCCGGACCCGCCTGCCCACCGCTCGAGCATCCGGCCCATACGCAGCAGCAACCACACGACCAGTGGGGCCGCCAGGATCAGGGCGACGCCCCAGTCGAAGCGGTTGATCGCGAGTACATACAGCGTCACGAAGACCGTACCGAGCACGGTGCCTGCCAGCAAAGCGACAACTCCTCGGCGTCCAGCGGGAAGTCGGCCGGCCATATCAGTGTTGCAGGATTTGCCGGTATATGCCGGGCAAGGCCTGCGACAGATGATCCGGCCGCTGCACCAGCGCGTAGCCGCCGCGGCCGAACAGGCGAGAAATGTAGCCCTGCGCTTCCTGATCGATCGTAACGCCGAACACTCTCATATCGCTGCGCCTGGCTTCGAGCACCGCGTGCCGGGTATCCTCGATTGCATACCGCCCCTCGTAATAGTCGACATCGCTGGGTTTGCCGTCACTCAGTACGAGCAGCAGCCGGTGCCGGTTGGGGCGCTGGCGCAGCTGCTCTGCACAGTGACGGATCGCCGCGCCCATGCGCGTGTACCTGCCCGGCTTTAATGCCGCGATGCGCCGCTGCACGCGCTCACCCATGGGTTCGTCGAAGGATTTCAGTGTGTGCACCCAAACTTTGTGGCGTCGGTGGGAGGTGAAACTCTGGATCGAGTAGTCATCACCGCAGCTGGCCAGTCCGTGGGCGAAGACAAGCAGCGACTCCTTTTCGATATCGATGACCCGCCGGTCTTCCACCCAGGCATCGGTGGACAACGACACGTCTACCAGAATGGAGACCGCCAGGTCCCTGGCCTGGCTCCGGACATCCATGTACTGGCGTTCGCTGTTCTGCCCCATCGCAATCTTGTCACAGTGCGCGCGGATCACGGCGTCCATGTCAAGGTCCGTGCCGTTGAACTGGCCCCGCAGCCATTCCCGGCGCGGCCGTAATGCTTCAAACTGCCTCCGCACTCGGCGAATTCGCCGCTGTGTCTGCTCATCCAGGGTGTCGGGGTCGGTTTCTTCTTCCTGTGTGGCTGCTATGACACAGCAATGGTCGGACAGCAGCCGCTGTGCGCGACAATTCCACTCCGGGTAGGAGTACTGGGCAGATAGCGGCGCGTTGTCCGCGTCAGAGGAGCCCGGTGACAGATCGAGCTCCATCGCAAGCTGTGAGGCGGCGCGCTGCCGGTTGGGGCTCAATGTGATCTCGTCCATCTGGTCGGCGTTGTTAGCCGCGTTTTCATCTTCCTCATCATCAGTTGCCCGGTTGACGTTCACCATTTCGGCGAACGACAGGATCTTCTCGAACCGATTGAACATCAGCGGGTCGTCGCGATCCGCCTGGTCCTGGTACCGGCGCCGCGCCCTGCGCTTGTGTTTGACCCGCGCGTCCGGCGCAGCGGCTTGCGGCAGTTGCTCGTCGCCGGGCGCCGCGTCATGCGCCTGCGTGCCCAGGTGCCTGACGGCGGCCCATAGCGGCACGGGCAGGGGGTGTTGATAGTCGCCTGCCGCGCGAAACTCGCGCAGGCTGACAGTCGGGTCCAGCGTCGCGTCGAGCATGCGCCGGGCAGGCTCGACCAGGGGATCAGGAGAACCGAGCAGCCAACGTATCACCGCCTCGACGGTCGCCTCCGCCGTGGGTAACTGGCGCAACGGGCGGGCGGCGAGCACGCCGGACTGCAACCGCCCGTACCTTGCGGTCAACCCTGGAAACGCGGCGAGGGCGCGATTGGTCGCCGCGAGCGCATGGCGCAGGTGAGTGATGTCCTGGCGCAGGGGGTCCTTGAACGCCTCCGCGGGGGGCTGGGCCACCGCAAGCATCGCCGCCAGCCAGAAATAGAGATCGCGATTGAGTCCGCTCTCAGGGAACAATGCGATGCGTGGCGGCAGCAACAGGTTCTCCTCATCGAGCCAGGCCTGGTCCAGCGACTCCCTATCGACACCCAGACGCTGACGCAACGTGAGGCGGTGGCTGGAGCGCCGGGCCGCGATCGCGGCGACGGCGACAGCCGGTGAGCCGCCCCCGGCCCGAAAAAACACCGCCAGGGATGTGGCGACCTGTTCGAGCGTCACGGCAGCGTCGGGGTACTGGGCATAACTGTCGCTATTCGTTGAAGCCAGGCGGTGCCACCAACGCCCCACCCTTTCCTCGAACTCAAGCCACTCCAACATGCTAGTCGCTCCGGGACCGCTTCACGCCACGTTACTCATCACCGAATGTGGCCCTTATCGCCTCCAGCAGGCCTTCCTGGACATCCGCGTCATCACTCAAGGGTTCCACCAGTGTCGCCTGGGCCGCCTCCAGAACGGGACGTCCGCCCGCGATCAGGGTAGCGCAGTAGATGAGCAGCCGTGTAGATACCCCCTCCTCCAGGTCGTGCCCTTTCAGGGTTCGTAGACGAGCGGCAAGGTTGACCAGGGCGGCGCAGCGGTCCGCGGGCAGGCCGCTCTCGCGGGCGACGATGTCCCGCTCCA
>JAUIMF010000047.1 GCA_030433415.1 Gammaproteobacteria bacterium
ATTGCCGGCGCCCTCACCGGTTTTGATGCGGGGGACCAGCGCGGCCTCGACAACGCCCTGTGCGATCTGGACGGCACCGAAAATAAAGAGACGCTCGGCGCCAACGCCATGCTGGCGGTCTCGCTCGCCGCGGCGAAAGCGGCGGCAACGGACAAGCGCGCACCGCTCTATGCGCACATGGCGGCGCTGTATGGACGCGGCGAGCTGAGCATGCCCGTACCCATGATGAATATTCTCAACGGGGGTGAGCACGCCGACAACAACGTCGATATTCAGGAGTTCATGATTCAGCCCGTTGCCGCGGGCACGTTCCGCGAGGCGCTGCAGTGCGGTGCCGAGATCTTTCACCAGCTGAAAAAAGTCCTGGGCGGTCGTGGTCTGAACACGGCGGTGGGGGACGAGGGCGGCTTTGCACCGGATCTGCCGTCCAACGGTGCGGCGCTCGATGTTATTGCCGAGGCCGTGGACCTGGCCGGTTATCGCCTGGGCGAGGATGTGACCCTGGCTCTGGACTGCGCCGCGTCGGAGTTCTACCGCGACGGACGCTATCGTCTGGGGGGGGACGGGCGTGATTTTGACAGCGCCGGTTTCTGCGATTACCTGGCGGGGCTGGTGGATGCCCATCCGATCCTGTCCATCGAGGACGGCCTGGACGAGTCGGACTGGGATGGCTGGAAAATCCTCACGGACAAACTCGGTGACCGCGTACAGCTCGTGGGCGACGACTTGTTTGTGACCAATACGAAAATCCTGTCGCAGGGCATTGACCGGGGCATCGCCAACTCCATTCTCATCAAGCTGAACCAGATCGGTACGCTGAGCGAGACCTTTGATGCCATCGCCATGGCGGCCGATGCGGGCTACACCTCGGTGATCTCGCACCGCTCCGGAGAGACCGAAGATACGACGATCGCCGACCTCGCGGTGGCCACGGGCGCCGGCCAGATCAAAACCGGCTCACTGTGTCGCTCCGACCGCGTTGCCAAGTACAACCGCCTGCTGCGCATCGAGGCAGAACTCGGCGCCACCGCACCGTACCGGGGGCGCGCGGAGTTCGCGCGCTAGGCCTTGCGCTGGCTTCTGCTCATTCTGCTGCTCCTGCTGACAGGATTGCAGTACCGCCTGTGGTGGGGTGAAGGCGGCCGTCTGGAACTGCGGCGGCTGCAGCAGCAGGCGCAGGACTTTGAACGCGAGAATGAGCGCCTGAAGGCTCGCAACGCCGAACTGGCTGAGCAGATTATGGATCTCAGGGCGGGCAATACGGTGCTCGAGCAACGGGCGAGAGAAGAGCTCGGACTCACGGGCAAGGACGAGATTTTCTTTCAGTTCGTCGAACCCAAAGCGGGAAAAAACAGCGGTGAGTAGGCTGTGGGCTGTGGTTCCCGCCGCGGGTGTCGGTGCGCGTATGGCCGCCGATCGTCCCAAGCAATTTCTGACGCTGCGCGGACGTCCGCTGCTGTACTGGAGTATCAGGGCTCTGCTGGCGCGCGAGGACCTGTATGGCTGTGTGGTAGCCCTGCCGGCGTCCGATACTGAACCGTCACTGGACCTGCCGGATTCACGCCTTGCGTTCTGCGCCGGTGGCGCGACCCGGGGCGCGTCGGTGCTGGCAGGCCTCGATGCCCTGGCGGCGGCGCCCGAGGACTGGGTGCTGGTGCACGACGGTGCCCGTCCCTGTCTGGACGCGGAAAGTCTTGATGCGCTGATCCAGCATGTGCGCCGGAGCGGCATCGGCGGGCTGCTGGCAGAACCGGTAACCGATACGCTCAAGCAGGCCGACGCCTCTCAGCGCGTGGTCGCCACGGTGCCACGGGACGGGCTGTGGCGCGCCCAGACGCCGCAGATGTTTCGCTACGGCGACCTGCGCGAGGCGCTGCGGGCAGCGATTGCGGACGGCGCAACGATCACGGACGAAGCCTCGGCGATGGAACGTCAGGGTCATCCCGTCCAGCTGGTGGCCGGCAGTGCCGTCAATCTTAAAGTCACCCACGGGCCGGATCTGGCCCTGGCGGGTTACTATCTCGATGATCGGGAGCTTGATGCCCAGGAGCTCGATGCCCAGGGCCTTAATGTCCAGGAGCACCCGGTACTGGAACCCTCAGGAGAGAACCCATGATGCGCGTCGGCCATGGCTTTGATGTCCATGCCTTCGGTGAGCCCGCTGCAGACGCCACGCTGACCCTTGGCGGTGTGAGCATTGCTTACGAGCGTCCGCTGCTCGCCCATTCCGACGGCGACGTGCTGCTGCACGCGCTCTGCGACGCCCTGCTCGGCGCGATTGCCGCTGGCGATATCGGCGGGCATTTTCCCGATACGGACCCCGCCAATGCCGGCATCGACAGCCGGGACCTGCTGCGCCGCTGTGTACAACAGGTGACCGACGCAGGCTACCGCGTGGGCAACGTCGATAGCACCCTGGTTGCCCAGGCACCGAAGATGGCACCCCACATACCGGCCATGCGCGCCAATATCGCGGCTGACCTGGGCGTGGGCTCCGATTGTGTCAATGTCAAAGCGACGACCACGGAACGCCTGGGCTACACGGGGCGCGGCGAGGGCATTGCGGCGCATGCCGTGGTGCTGCTGGAGTCCCTGTGAACCGGTCAACGGATATCGCCGGCATCGGCATGACGTCCCAGCGCACGCGCGAGCGCCTGGTTGCGCGCCTGGTGGAGCAGGGCATCACCAACATTGCGGTGCTCGATACCATGCGCAACATGCCCCGCCACCTGTTCCTGGATGAGGCAATGGCGCACCGGGCCTACGAAGATACGGCCCTGCCCATCGGTTACCAGCAGACCCTGTCACAGCCTTACATCGTGGCGCGCATGACCGAGTTGCTGGTGGAAGGGCGCAGCCCCGGGCGGGTCCTCGAGATTGGCAGTGGCTCGGGTTACCAGAGCGCCATTCTCGCGCGTCTTGTTGACGAGGTTTACGCGCTGGAGCGCATCAAACCCCTGTTGATGGCGGCGCGCAAACGTATGCGTCAGTTGAAGATCCGCAACGTACAGATGCGCCACGGGGACGGCTACGAAGGCTGGGCCTCGCAGGGTCCCTTTGATGGCATTCTCTCGGCGGCCGCGCCGGAACAGGTGCCCCAGGAACTGCTGCAGCAGCTCGCCCCCGGGGGCAGGCTGGTTATGCCGGTGGGTGGCCGCGAACAGTCCCTGGTCGTAATTGAGCATACGGGCGCCGGCTTTGAGCGCCGCGAGGTCGAAGCGGTGCGCTTTGTACCCCTGGTGCCCGGCATCAGCAACGGCACGCCATGACCAATACTCCGGTGAATGAGCCCTCGCTGCAGACATCACCTACGCCACTGCCGGGTGTGTTCCTGCGCGGCATGCTCATGGGAGCGGCAGATATCGTGCCCGGGGTGTCCGGCGGCACCATCGCGTTTATCACCGGAATCTACCAGCGCCTGATCAACGCCCTGAGCTCCATCGGTCCGCATCTTATCGGGCAGTGGCGGCGCGAGGGGTTTGCCTCGATATGGGCGGCGGTGGACGGCAGTTTTCTGCTGGCGCTGGTGTCAGGTATTGCCGTGAGCGTGCTGACACTCGCCCGTGTCATTGCGACGCTGCTCGAATCCCAGCCTGTGTTGCTGTGGTCCTTTTTCTTTGGCCTGATTCTCGCCTCGGCGTTAGTGCTGACCCGCCATGTGCAGCGCTGGCATAGGGGTATGGTCCTGGCCTTGCTGGCGGGGCTCGTGGTGGCCGCGGCAATCGGTCTGTCACCCGCGGTGACGCTTCCGGTAGCGCCGCTGAGTTTTTTTATTGCCGGTTTTATTGCCATCTGCGCCATGATCCTGCCGGGAATTTCTGGCAGCTTTGTGCTGGTGCTGCTGGGCCTGTACCCGGCGGTGCTGCAGGCGATTCGCGGTTTTGAGCTGGTCTCGCTGGTGCTCTTTGCCGCGGGGGCGCTCTGTGGGCTGCTGGTGTTTACGCGTCTGCTGCGATGGCTGCTGGCGTCGTATCACAGCGTCACGCTGGCGACGTTGACGGGTTTTCTGTTCGGGTCCCTGCCCGTTGTATGGCCCTGGAAGCTCCCCACGACGGCGGATCTGTTACACCCGGTTCTGCCATCCAGCTATGCGGCCAGCGGCGCTGCGGTCCCGGCGCTGACGTGGTGTGTGCTGGCGATGGTCGTTGGCGCCGTGGCGGTCTGGTTTCTCGAGAGTCGCTGGGGTGGTCTCGAACGCTAGCATGGCGGACCTGGCTGCCGGCGCTGCCCGTTTTGGGGTCGCGGCGATACTGCTGCTTCTGCTTGCCTGTGCCGGACGTCCCCCGGCCCCCATCGAAGATCATACCCGTGGCACAACGCCCCGCAGCGAAGGCTATACGGTGCTGCGCGGCGATACGTTGTATTCCATTGCCTTTCGCTATGGCCTCGATTTTCGGCGTCTGGCATCGGCCAATGGCATCGCAGCGCCGTACACGATTTACCCCGGGCAAGCCCTGAAGCTGGCAGAAGCGCCGCTGCCGGTCAGGTCCTCAGCCTCAACACCAAAGGCGGCACCTGCCCAGAAACCGAAGCCGAATAGCTCGCCACCACCCCCGGCAAAACCCGTGGTCAAAGCAGCACCCAAGACACCCACGAAGGCCAGTAGTAGCACTACCACCGGCGTTCCGTCGAAGAAGGCCAGCGGTTGGCAATGGCCGGTCGCGGGGCGGGTGAGTCGTCGCTTTGACGACCGACTGCACAAGGGCATTGATATTACGGGCGAGCGGGGTACGTCGATCGTGGCGACGGCGGCGGGCAAGGTGGTCTACGCCGGCACGGGCATCGCAGGGTACGGCCTGATGTTGATCCTGCGTCACGACGACGTCTACCTCAGTGCCTACGGCCATACCGACGAGATTCTGGTGACCGAGGGTGACGCGGTACGGGCCGGACAGCTCATCGCCCGGCGCGGTAGCTCGGGCACCGACGCGGTAAAACTGCATTTCGAGATACGACGACGGGGACGTCCCGTGGACCCCCTTACCCTGTTGCCTGCTCGCTAGACCTGCTTGTTTTGTGTTCAATTACTGAGCTAAGCTGGCTCGTCCCAGCGTGCGGTACGCTGAGCGGACGGGGGGTTCGCTCGGCCACTGGGCAACTACGGGACACAGACCCATGGGACACACCAAGGGGCACTCCGGGACCGGCGGCACCAAGACGTCGCTGGCCGCCAAACCGAAGCAGCGCCGGGCCGCAAACCTGGCAGAGCAGGCTTTGGCCAAATTGGCCGAGGCCGAGAGCGACGAGTCCGCGCTGGAGGGCGTCGATAGTTCCGTCGCCAAGGCAAACCTCGCCGACACCTCACACGACGATCCGGACGACAGCGCAGACGACAGCCCAGACGACAGCACAGACGACAATGCCGAAGCGCAGTCGGAGCGCGTCGCCAGTACCGAAACGACCCTCGATCCCACCCAGCTTTACCTCAACGAAATCGGTTTTGTTCCGCTGCTGACGGCAGACGAAGAGAAGTACTATGCGCGCCTGACCCAGAAAGGTGATGAGGCGGCGCGCAAGCGCATGATCGAGAGCAACCTGCGCCTGGTCGTCAAGATTGCGCGCCGCTACCTGCACCGGGGTATGAGCCTGCTCGACCTGATAGAAGAGGGGAATCTGGGCCTGATGCGCGCCGTCGAAAAGTTTGATCCGGAGCGCGGTTTTCGTTTTTCTACCTACGCGACCTGGTGGATCCGCCAGACCATCGAACGGGCCATCATGAATCAGGCACGCACGATACGTTTGCCGATCCATGTGGTGAAGGACCTCAACGGTTGCCTGCGCGCGGCGCGGGAGCTGACGCAGCAACTCGATCACGAACCCACCACGGGCGAGATTGCCGATCGCGTCGATAAGTCGGCGCAGGAAGTATCGCGTCTGCTGGGCCTGAACGAGCGCATCAGCTCCGTGGATGCGCCGCTGGGTCCCGACAGCGATGCGTCAGTGGTGGAGACGATTGCCGATGATGTGGTCCGCGACCCGTCGGAGCAGCTGCAGGATGACCTGGTGCACGAAAGCATCGCCAACTGGCTGAATCAGCTGACCGACAAGCAACGCGAAGTCGTGGTGCGCCGCTTTGGCCTGCTGGGCTACAACACCTGTACGCTCGAAGAGGTGGGGCAGGAAATCGGCCTGACCCGGGAGCGGGTGCGGCAGATTCAGGTAGAGGCACTCAAGCGCTTGCGCCGGGTGCTGGAGCGCCAGGGCCTGTCGGCCGACGCTCTCTTGCAGTCCTAGTTGAGGTCCCAGTTGCCGTGCTGTTTGCAGCCCGGCCTGATTGAGCTGGCTTTCGGATTGAGCAGACTACTGGGGCTAGGGCGTCGTATTAACGCTCGAGTAGCGCCAACTTGCCCGGCTTGCCATGCCACTCTTCGGCGTCCGGCAGCGCATCTTTCATCTCGGTGATGTTCGGCCAGACCTCGGCCAGCTCCGCGTTCAGCTCCAGAAAGACCTGCTGGTCCTCCGGGAGTTCGTCTTCAGAGAAGATGGCATCGATAGGGCACTCAGGTTCACACAGCGCGCAGTCGATGCACTCATCGGGATGAATCACCAGAAAGTTCGGGCCTTCGTAGAAACAGTCCACGGGACACACTTCCACACAATCCGTGTGCTTGCACTTGATGCAGTCTTCGCCGACGACAAAGGTCATTCCACGACTTCCTATAACGGGTGACAGAGTTTGCAGCGTCAATGTTCTCACCGCCTAGGCTATACAACCCTGCGGCACATCAACAGAAGGCGAATTCTAGCGAGATGGCCGCGGGAATTGAAGCGTGGTGAATTGCCGCAGGCCCGGTCCTCAGTCGAGAAGTTCTCGCAGCTGGTAAAGCGTCTCAAGGGCCTCGCGCGGCGTCATGGCGTCGGGATCGCACTCACGGAGGGCGTCCGCAAGTTCAGAGCTGGCAGCGTCGAAGAGATCCGCCTGCGGTGTGGGAGTCGTCGTAGCCGGGGCACGATCACCGCGTGTGTCCTCCAGCTCGCGCAGCTTGCGGTCCGCCGCCGCCAGTACGGCCGCAGGTACGCCCGCGAGCTTTGCCACCTGCAAGCCGAAGCTGCGGCTGGCGGGGCCCTCCTGAATCCGGTGCATGAAGACCACGTGCTCGCGATGCTCCACGGCGTCGAGATGCACGTTGCGAATCGTGGACTGCTCTTCGGCCAGTACCGTCAGCTCGAAGTAGTGCGTCGCAAACAGGGTGAAGGCTCGCAGTTCCCGGGCGAGGTGGCGCGCCGCGGCCCAGGCCAGAGACAGGCCATCGAAGGTGCTGGTGCCGCGGCCGATCTCATCCATGAGCACCAGGCTGCGCGGTGTGGCGTTGTGCAGAATATTCGCTGTCTCGGTCATTTCGACCATGAAGGTCGAGCGACCGCTGGCCAGATCGTCCGAGGCCCCGATGCGCGTGAAGATGCGGTCCACGATGGACAGGCGGGCTTCCTGGGCGGGTACAAAGCACCCCACATGCGCCAGCAGGACGATGAGTGCATTCTGCCGCATGTAGGTCGATTTACCGCCCATATTCGGACCCGTGATCATGAGCATGCGGCGCTCTTCGTCCAGCAGCGTGTCGTTCGCGATGAACGGCTCGTCGAGCACCTGCTCAACTACCAGATGCCGTCCCTGGCTGATCTCCAGGCGCGGCGTGTCACAGAAGGTCGGCCGATGCAGATCCAGGGCCACGCTGCGCTCGGCAAGCGTCGCAAACACATCCAGCGTCGCCATGGCGGCGGCGCTTTTTCGCAGCGCGTCCAGGGACTCGCGCAGGGTGTCCAGCAGACGTTCGTAAAGTAGCTTCTCGCGCGCCAGGGCACGGCTGCGGCTCGATAGCGCCTTGTCTTCAAAGGTCTTGAGCTCCGGCGTGATAAAGCGCTCGACATTTTTCAGGGTCTGGCGGCGCTGGTATTCCACGGGCGCGGCGTCGGATTGGGCGCGGCTGATCTCGATGTAGTAGCCATGTACACGGTTGTAGCCAACCTTGAGACTGCTAAGGCCAGTGCGCTCGCGCTCCTCGGTCTCGATGCGCAGCAACACGTCAGCGGCGTTCTCGCTGATGGAGCGCAGCTCGTCTAGCTCTTCGTCGAAGCCCGTGGCGATCACGCCGCCATCGCGGATCACGACGGGGGGATTGTCGATGATGGCCCGGTCCAGCAGATCGACCAGCTCGGGAAAATCGCCCAGTTCGTCGCGCAGCGTTACCAGGGCTGACGAGGTGGTGGACTGCAGGCTGCTCACGAGTTCAGGCACGGCCCGCAGGGCGTGGAGCAGCCGCAGAAGGTCCCGGGGTCGCGCGCTGCCAAGGGCGACGCGCGTGATGATGCGCTCGAGATCGCCGATGGGGCGCAGCAGCTCCCGCGGTTTCTCGAACAAATACGCGGTGGTGAGGGACTCGAGGGCGTCGAGGCGCTCGTCCAGCAACATCTGGTTGGTGAGGGGGCGATGCAGCCAGCGCCGCAGCAGGCGGCTGCCCATGGGGGTGCGGCAGCTATCGAGCACCGCCATGAGCGTATGATCTTCACCGCCCGAGAGGTTGCGGTCGATCTCGAGATTGCGTCGTGTGGCGGCGTCCATGATCACCGCTTCCTCGCGGCGCTCTGCCGCAACGGCGGTGATGTGGGGCAGGGCGCTGCGCTGGGTATCGCGCACATAGCTGATCAGGCAGCCCCCCGCGGCGATGGCCAGCGGCAGGTCTTCGCAGCCGAAGCCTCTTAGATCGTGGGTCTGAAACTGCTCCCGCAGGGCGCGCAGCGCTCCCTCGCCGTCGAACTCCCAGGCGGGCTGACTGCGGGCGCCGGCGCGCTCCGTGATCGAGGGGCGCTGCAGCTGTTCGTGGTAGAGCAGTTCGGCGGGATTGAGGCGCTCCAGTTCGCTGTCCAGGGACTCGTCGCTGTCGACCTCCATGAGACGAAAGCGGCCACTCCCCAGATCCAGATACGCGAGGCCGTAATGCCCCTGCTGGCCCGTTACTGCGAGGATCAGGCGCTCATGGCGCTCCTCGAGCAGCGCCTCGTCGGTGAGCGTGCCGGGGGTGACGATGCGCACTACCTTGCGCTCGACGGGACCTTTGCTCTCGGCGGGATCACCGATCTGTTCGGCAATGGCGACGGAGATGCCGGCCTTCACCAGCCGCGCGAGATAGGATTCCGCCGCGTGATACGGCACGCCCGCCATCGGAATGTCCTCGCCGGCGGATTTACCCCGGGCGGTGAGCGTAATGTCGAGCAACTCGGCGGCGCGACGCGCATCGTCGTAGAACAGCTCGTAGAAATCCCCCATGCGGTAGAACAGTAGTTCGTTGGGGTGGTCGGCCTTGATGCGTAAAAACTGCTGCATCATGGGGGTGTGTTTGGTGTCGTGACTCAATGAATCGGTCTTCGTCTATTGATGCTGATGGTCGCGGCGAATGGTCGCGGCGAATGGTCGCTGCTGATGTTCGTGGCCAGTGGTTGAGACGGGCTACTTGATGGACGCTACACGCCTTAGGTGCGGGCGCAGTTTCCGGCAGCGGTCGATTGTAAACCCGTGACGCTCCCGGTCTACCCGTCGCCAAGTCGCGCGTACTGCCCCCCGTGAAATATCAGGGGCTGGGCGTCATCGCGGTACGAAAAGCACTGGACGCGCCCGACCAGGATCACGTGATCACCCCCGTCGTAGCGGTGTTCGGTCTCACATTCAAAAACCGCGGCGCAGCCGTCCAGAACCGGCACGCCGGCGCGTCCATTGCTGCAGGCAATGCCCTTGAACTGCTCGTGATCATTCGTGGCAAAGTGGTTCGACAGGACCTGCTGCTCCAGCGTGAGCACATTGATGGCGAAATGCTCTGCCTGGCTGAATACTTCAAAGGCAGAGGCGCCACGCCCCAGGCTCCACAGCACGAGCATCGGGTCCAGCGAGACCGAGCTGAAGCTGTTGGCGGTGATGCCCCGGGGCTGGCCCTGGTCGTCCAGCGCGGTGATTACGGTCACGCCCGTGGCAAACTGTCCCAGCGCGCTGCGAAATTCCCGCGGATCCGTCGCGTTTGTACCCGTCTGCATGGTGTCGGTCAGCTCCCTGTTATGTTTTGCGCAGCCTGTGACGCGCTATTGTACGCGGCTGAGCCAGCGGATGGTGCGCTGTTTGCCCAACAGTGCTGTTCCCTTGTCCGGCGTGGGGCTATTATGCCCTTCGCTGGGGGCCGGGCCTGCATGACAGGCAATCCAATCGTCGCCCTCGCCTGGAGGGGGTGCGGGGTTTGCGATGGGCATCGAAATAGACAGGGCGCAGTTCGATCAGGAAGACCGCCGGCGCTTTGTGCAGCGGCTGGAAGTTCAGCTTGAGCAGCTGCGCGAGATGCTGCGCCGTCCCGGCTTTGGCACCCGCGCCGACACGATAGGCGCGGAGCTTGAACTCTACATTATCGATCGGGACGGGCGACCTGCATATATCAACGAGGCCCTGCACGAGGCGGCGAATGATCCCCTGCTCACGGTAGAACTCAATCGCTACAATCTGGAATACAACCTGGCGCCGGAGCACCTGGCCCATGAGGGGCTGCTGGCGACGGAGCGCAGCATCGTGGCCAACCTGGAGCGACTGTCGGCGCTGGCGGGCGAGCAGGGCTGTCGCATTGTGCCCATCGGTATTCTGCCCACGCTGCGGCACGAGGATTTTGGTGATCACTGTGTGACGGATCGCCAGCGCTACCGGGCCCTGGTCGCCCAGCTGATCGAGTGGCGGGGCAATGATTTTCAGATCGACATCAACGGCGCCGATCCACTGCAGATCGCCATGGCCGACATTACGCTGGAAGGCGCGAACACCTCGTTTCAGGTGCACCAGCGCGTCATCCCCGATGACTATGCGGCTATGTTCAACGCGGTGCAGCTGGTAACACCCCTGGCGCTGGCGATCGGCGCGAACAGTCCCGGATTGTTCGGGCATCGGTTGTGGGACGAGACCCGCGTGCCCCTGTTCAAGCAGTCCATTGATACCCGGCACATGGATCGTTACCGCTGGAGTGAGCCAGCGCGAGTCAGCTTTGGCCATGGCTGGGTACGCCAGGGACCGCTCGAACTGTTTGACCAGACCGTACGCCTGTATCCGCCGTTATTGCCGGTTTGCGGCGCCGAGCAGCAGATGCCACCGCTGGGTCTGGCGCCGGAACTGGCAGAATTGCGCCTGCACCAGAGCACCGTCTGGCTGTGGAATCGTCCCATTTACGATGACGCCGACGGAGGACACCTGCGCATCGAGATGCGAGCGCTACCCGCCGGGCCAACCGCCGTCGATATGATCGCAGGGGCGGCGTTGATGATGGGTCTGGCCCGCGGCCTGCGGGATCGCATGGAGGACCTGCTGCCGGCGCTGCCATTCCCGCTCGCGGAATACAACTTCTATCGCGCAGCGCAATACGGCCTCTCGGCGCGTCTGGTATGGCCGAGTGAGCGCCAGCACGGGCTGCGCGAGGGAGCCGTGACTGACATTATTTCGGAGCTGCTGCCCGTCGCCGACAGTGGTCTCGACGCGCTGGGTGTGTCTCGCGAAGAGCGGGACCGCTACCTGGGCGTGATCGACGCGCGCCTGGCGGTGCGACGCAATGGTGCCGACTGGCAGCGCGATTGCGCGCAACGACTGGAAGAGGCGGGGCGGTCCAAACAGGCGGCCCTGGAACAGATGCTCGAACGCTATGTGCAGTTGAGCCAGAGCAATGAACCCGTAGCTGGATGGCCGTTACCTTGAGACGCTTTCGTTTTCTTAAAAACCCTGTCGCCGATCTTGCCGGCGCGAGCTCTGAAGAATTCCTTGAGAATCTGGGCGGCCCGAGTTGTCTGCTGATCGATGGGCACGATACATCGCGGGCGCGCGCGTTTGTCACTTTGCTGCATGGCAACGAACCATCGGGCCTGCACGCCCTGCGGCGGTTTATCGCCGAACAGCAGCAGCCCGCGGTGAACCTGCTCTGTGTGGTCGCGTCGGTGCATGCCGCGCTGCAGAAGCCGTCGTTTTCGCACCGCATGCTGCCCCGGGCGCGGGACCTGAATCGCTGTTTTCGGCCCCCGTTTGACGACGAGCAGGGCCGCCTGGCCGAAGAGATACTGGAGTTGTTGCGTCTGCATCATCCCGAGGCCGTGGTCGATATGCATAACACCTCGGGTTCGGGTCCGGCCTTTGGCGTGGTCACCCATCTGGACCGCCAGCACGACGCCCTGATTTCGCTCTTTACCCGGCGCCTGGTGGTGTCGCACCTGAATCTTGGCGCGCTCATGGAGATCAGCGATGTGAACTGCCCCACGGTGACCGTCGAGGTGGGCGGGCGCCAGGATGACGAGGCGCATGCCTTGGCCTATGAGGGGCTGCTGCGCTATGCCACCGCCGAGCATGTGCTGGCTCCCGAGGAGTCCGTGGACTGGGGGCTCGAACTGTTCTCCAATCCTATTCGCCTGGAGCTGCAGGACGGCGTGACCCTTGCCTATGGCGAGTCTCCCCAGCCAGGACACGACGTGACGCTGCGCTCAGATATCGAGCACCACAACTTTGGCGTGGTCGATGCGTCCACGCCCCTGGGGTGGATCACCGGCGATCCCCGCAGTCTGTTCCGTGCCATCGATGCCGAGGGCCGCTGTGCTGTGGCGGCCCTGGTGCGCGATGACGAGGGCGACCTTTATCCTGCGATGGACATGAAGCTCTTCATGATCACCACGAATGCCGGCATCGCCCAGTCTGACTGTCTGTTTTACGCGGTGGCCGCCGATGGGGCGCCGATCCCGGCCACGCCTCACTGACATTCCCGCCACGCCTCACCGAAAGCCCCGCCATACCTGACCGACATACGGGCTATGTCCCACTGAGCTTTTGGCTACGCCGCAGTGGCCTGCATTGGACCTGTCGTGGCGAGCGACAGGTGGTTTGACCTTCGCTGGTTTTCATCACCTTTCGCCGCATATGATGCTTGCAATCCGCAGCGCAACCACTGATTATATGTACAGTAGTTTTGCAGGCCGCATCAACGGCGACAAAACTGCGGCTAATACCGAGACAAGAACCAAGACAAGAACCAAGACAAGAACCAAGACAAGAACCAAGACAAGAACCAAGACAAGAACCAAGACAAGAACCAAGACAAGAACCCAAACGGGCAACAATCAGCTATCGGTACCCCGGCGACCACAGGAGAGCAGGCCATGAAGAATACGAGCGCGAGCCAAAACGCAGGCAACGCAAACCGCGAGAAGGCCCTGGAAGCGGCCCTCAGCCAGATCGAACGGCAGTTCGGCAAAGGCACGGTCATGCGTATGGGTGACAGTGAGCAGACGGCGATTCCGTCTATTTCCACCGGCTCCCTCGGCCTTGATGTTGCCCTTGGCATCGGTGGATTACCCAAGGGACGAATCTGCGAGATCTTCGGCCCGGAATCTTCAGGTAAAACCACACTGACGCTGCAGGTTATCGCCGAGGCGCAAAAAGCCGGCGGTACCGCGGCCTTTATCGATGCCGAACACGCGCTGGATCCGATTTACGCCGAAAAGCTGGGCGTGCAGATTGATGACCTCATCGTATCGCAGCCCGATACCGGTGAGCAGGCGCTCGAAGTCGCCGAGATGTTGGTGCGCTCCGGCGCTGTCGACGTGCTGGTGGTGGACTCGGTGGCGGCGCTGACGCCGCGGGCCGAGATCGAAGGTGAAATGGGAGACTCCCACGTCGGTCTGCAGGCGCGTCTGCTGAGCCAGGCCATGCGCAAACTCACCGCGACGATCAAGCAGACCAACTGCCTGGTGATCTTTATTAACCAGATCCGTATGAAGATCGGTGTGATGTTCGGTTCCCCCGAAACGACGACCGGTGGTAACGCACTCAAATTCTACTCATCGGTGCGCCTCGATATCCGCCGCATCGGTGCCGTGAAAGAAGGCGACGAAGTGGTCGGCAACGAAACCCGGGTCAAGGTGGTGAAGAACAAGGTATCACCGCCGTTCAAACAGGCAGAGTTCCAGATCATGTACGGCAAGGGCATCTACCGCATGGCCGAGGTGATCGACTGGGGTGTGAAGCTCAATCTGCTCGACAAGTCCGGTGCGTGGTACGCCTACAAAGGCGACAAGATTGGACAGGGCAAGGCCAATGCGTCCAAGTTCCTCGAGGACAACCCGGCGGTAGCCAGCGAAATCGAGGGCCTGATCCGCGCCCAGTTGCTGGACACCGCTCCGGCGAAAGAAGAACCCGCTGCTTCTGAAGAAGCGGTACAGGACGACGCCGAATAACGCGGCGTCGCACGGTCTCAGGCGCTGGGGTAACCACTTCCCCTTACCACAACCTCAGCGCCTTTTTTATGTCTTTACAGCCCTAACCGCTCATCGATAGCTGTGGCTTCAGCTTCTTCGACGCGTAATGCATCGCCGCGTAATGCAGCGATGAACCTGCTTGCGCGGCGCGAACACTCCCGTCTTGAACTGTTCAGAAAACTGCAACGGCGTTTTGATCGCCGCGACCTCGATCAGGCGCTAGACAAGCTTGCTGACGAAGGCCTGCAAAGCGACGAGCGTTTCAGCCTGAGCTTTACCCGCGAACGTTTGCTGCGCGGCCAGGGGCCGCTGCGAATCGTGGCGGAATTGCGGGCTCGGGGTATTCCTGCAGAAATGGCGTCCCGCGCGGTAGACGTGGTGCCGGCCGAAGAGGGCACGAGTTGGTCGGAGCAGGCGGAACTGGCTCTACAGCGCAAGTATGGCGATGCTGACGCAGCGGACCTCAAGGAGCGGGCGCGCCGCGCCCGGTTTCTGGCCTATCGCGGTTTTCGCAGCGACGACGTTCGCGGCTTCGACGATTAGGGCTCTGCGAGCAGTGCGGCTCGCAATTCGCGGGCCCAGGCCTGCAGGCGTCGCGTGTTGTCCGGACCAGTTCTCAGCAACTGGCGGTGCAGGTCGCTGGCCTGCTCGAACTCGGGATTTTCATACGCCCAAAGTGCGCCCTTGCTGACCAGCGAGGGTGCCTCGGTGGCAATGGGTGCAGCGATGATGCCATCGAGCGCTGCTATCAAGGTGTTGTCCAGCTTGTCCGCCGGGTATCCAAGCCCTGCGTAGGACTCGCTCAGGGCTGGCCGAAAGCGATGAAACAGGTTGGCGACGGTCGCGACGGGCAGCGACACGATGGCGTCGACGGTCGTGTTGTAGCGCTCATAGCCCGCCGTATCCACACGGTAACCCCGTTCATCGCCCGCTACGGGGAACGCTCCGCTGGGTTTGGGCAGGCTCAGGGTGCGTTCGGGCACGAGGCCGCGGGCAATCTGATCCATAGCGCTGGTGCCGCGGTCAAGCAGATAAGGAGCAGCCACGGCACTTTGCACGGCGCCCGTGACCGGCAGATTCACTTCGGCCATGGCCTCGCGAAGTTGCTGATCCAGTTCCTCGGGTGTCGGCGGCTCGGGAGGGGGCGCTTCTACGGGAGCCGGCTCTTCGGGCGTATCCACCGTCACCGTGGGAATGTCCGGCGCCGCCTCGACGGGGTCCACTGGTTCAGGTTCTGGTGCGACAACCGGTGCTGGTAGCGGTGCCTGCGCCGATGGCGTAGGCGCGTCGTCAGCATCGTCTTTGCCAGGGGCCAGCAGCCAGGCACCGGCCGCCAGAATGATAACGGCGATCGCCGTTATGAGGGTCTGGGTGCTGTGTCGGCCGCGTTCCGCGTTGCCGCTGACTCGGTCTTCCCGGGATGCCTGCATGGGGCTGCTCCATTTCTGTGTGCCTGCTACCCAGTGTAGGTCATGGGCCCGTCAATGAGAAAGCTGGACGTGAGACGAACGTGAGACCAACGTGAGACAAGCGTGAGATAAGCGCAAGGCATGCGTGAGGTAGACGTGAATCCGACGTGTAAGTTGTCGCAGCCCCGCTCAGGATGGCAGGCGCTACCGTTTGCGCGGGGGTAAGTCCGGTTTGGCATAGGCCATGCGCTGGACCAGCGTAGTGTCGTAGTAGCTATCCAGGCCCGCCAGCGCGACGGTGCCCGCCGCCGCGGGGTCCAGGGCGCCGTCCTCGGTCAGGGCGTTCTCGGGAACTTGCAGGTGCCTGATCTCGCCGATCACCAGATGGGTGCCGTTGATCGTAAGTACCTGTTCTTCCACGAGGGTCAGCGCCATGCGCACCTGGGACTCGGCCACAAAGGGAGCGAGCCACTTGTGCTCCCACAGCTCCGTAAGACCCGTGGCAGCGAACTCGGACTGTTCCCGCGGATAGCGTGCAGCGGTCTGGTGCGCCGCCTCGATCATGGCGTGATTCACATGATTGATCGTGTACGCACCCGTGGCGCGGATGTTGTCCAGCGTATGCCGCTCAACGGTATCCGGGCGAAACACCAGCGCCAGCAGGGGAGGGTGTGAGCCGATGTGGACTACTGAACTGACGATGGCCAGATTCGTATTCCCCGCGGCATCGGCGGTGCCCACCAGATTCGCCGACTTGAAGCCCGAGATCGAATTGATAAGCGCTGCGCGACGCCGCTTGTCGAGGGCGTCGATGTCGGTGTGGCTCAGGTCCATGGCAGAGCCCTTACCGGCGTACCTGCTGCTGGCGCTTTCATCCAGTGTCTCCCTAGTCAAACCAACTCAGTGGTCCATACCTTCGAGCACGCGAGCCTGAGCTGCGGCGATGCGCGCGACGGGCACACGAAACGGGCTGCAGCTGACATAATCAAGACCGAGGTCGTGGAAGAAGCCGATGGAGCGGGGGTCCCCACCATGCTCACCACAGATGCCGTACTTGATTCCTTTTTTCACGGCACGGGATTCCTCCACCGCCATGCGCACCAGACGGCCCACCGCGCGCTGGTCCAGCGAGACGAAGGGGTCGTTTTCGATCAGCCCGGATTTAAGATACTGGGGAATAAATCGACCCGCGTCGTCGCGAGAGAAGCCATAGGTCATCTGGGTGAGGTCATTGGTCCCGAAGCTCATGAATTCGACTTCGGGGGCCAGACGGTCGGCGCCCAGACAGGCCCGTGGCGTTTCCATCATGGTGCCGACGCGGTAGCGCAGCGAAACGGATTTTTCGCCCGTGAGTTTGCGAATACTGCGATCGATGATGTCGCTGATAAGGCGGATTTCACGCACGTTGATCACCAGCGGAATCATGATCTCTGGATGCGGTTTGAGGCCCTCGTCGCGGGCCTGCAGGGCAGCGCCGATGATTGCGCGAATCTGCATACGCGTGATCTCGGGATACACCACGCTCAGGCGGCAACCGCGAAAGCCCAGCATGGGGTTGACCTCGACCAGGTCATCGCGCGCCGCCAGCACCTCGGCCACCGGCTTGCCAATGCGCTCGGCGAGGGCTTCGACTTCGGCGGTATCGTGGGGCAGGAATTCGTGCAGCGGCGGATCGAGGAGTCGAATCGTTACCGGCAGGCCATCCATGACCCGGAACAGGTCGAGCATGTCGGCAAGCTGGAACTCCTCCAGCCGCGACAGGTGTTTTTTGCGTTCCTTTTTGTCTTTCGCAAGAATCATGGCGCGCATGACATCGATGCGATCAGCCTCAAAAAACATGTGCTCCGTGCGACACAGGCCGATGCCTTCGGCACCGAGTTCCCGGGCCTTGCGCGCGTCTTCGAGCGTCTCGGCATTGGCCCGCACCTTCAGGCGGCGGTGCTTGTCGGCCCACGACAGCAGCATCTGAAAGTCGTCCGAGGTGCTGGCTTCAACCTTGGGAATATCACCCAGCATGACTTCACCCGTGGCGCCGTCGAGGGTGAGTACGTCGCCGCGCTGAATCAGCTTGCCATCGCTGGTGGTGGCCGTGCCCTCACTGGTGTTGACGCGTAATTCACCGCACCCGGTGATCGCGCAGACGCCCATGCCCCGGGCGACCACGGCGGCATGCGAGGTCATGCCACCCAGCTCCGTGAGGATGCCCTCGGCTACGCGCATGCCGTGAATATCTTCGGGGGTGGTTTCGCGGCGCACGAGTATCACGGCCTTGCCCTGTTCCGAGACCGTTACCGCCTCATCGGCCGAGAACACCACCACACCCGTTGCTCCGCCGGGGCTGGCCGGCAGGCCCTGGGCAATCACGTCGCGAGGGGCGTCGGGGTCGACCATGGGCAGCAGAAAGGACTGCACGTGATCCGGTGAGACGCGCAGCAGCGCTTCTTTCTCATCGATCATGCCTTCGCGCACCATTTCGACGGCAATGCGTACAGAGGCCCGCCCGGTGCGTTTGCCGCTGCGGGTCTGCAGAATGTAGAAGCGACCCTCCTGTACCGTGAACTCGATGTCCTGCATGTCGCGGTAGTGTTCTTCAAGCAGCGCCTGGGTGCGATAGAGCTCGTCGTAGGCTTCAGGCAAGCGCTCTTTCAGGGCCTCTACGGGTTCTGGTGTGCGAATGCCTGCCACCACATCCTCGCCGGCGGCATTGAACAGTACTTCGCCGAAGAACTGGCGCTCGCCGGTTGAGGGGTTGCGGGTAAAGGCGACGCCGGAACCGGAGTCTTCGCCGAAATTGCCAAACACCATGGCCTGCACATTCACGGCCGTTCCCAGGGAATCGGGAATGTTGTGCATCTCGCGGTAGACGTTTGCGCGGGGCGTGTGCCAGGAACGAAATACCGCTTCGACCGCGAGCTTGAGCTGCACAAAGGGATCCTCGGGGAACTCCACCATCGTTTTGAAGGTGCGGATCACCGACTGCCAGTCCTCTGCCGTCATATCGGTGTCATTGCGGTAGTCCCGCGCTTGTTTGTGCTCCTCGACAACGTGCTCCATCGCCGCACTGTCGGCGCCAAGCACCACGTCGGCGAACATCTGGATAAAGCGTCGGTAGCTGTCGTAGGCGAAGCGGGGGTTGGCGGTCTTTTTCGCCAGGCCCGCGGCGATGTCGTCATTGATGCCCAGATTGAGGATCGTGTTCATCATGCCCGGCATTGACACGGGGGCCCCGGAGCGAACCGAGAAGAGCAGCGGGTTGTCGGGATCGCCAAAGCGCGCGCCCATCTGTTTTTCGACCAGGTCCAGGGCGACGCGGTACTCCTGCTCGAGCAGCGTAGGCAGGCGGTTACCGTTTTCAAAATACTCGCGGCAGGTGGGGGTCGTGATGACAAAGCCGAAAGGTACCGGCAATCCCAGCGTGGTCATTTCGCAGAGATTAGCTCCCTTGCCACCGAGCAGGTCCCGGTCGTCACGGCTGCCCTCAGAGAACAGATAGACCCTTTTAGCCATGGTGATACTCCTGAAAAAATCAGCTGCAGTTTACCTGAGCAGAGCGGGGGGAGCCTCCCATGCTTTGGTAGGGTGGGCCGGTGTACCACCAAATCCAGATTTTTGGACCTCACGTAAAACCAAAGGTCAAGCATGACCTTGGGCAAAATTCCGTTGACCCGCGGATACCTGCCTTCGAAAATCAACCCATACCCATAAACCTTAAAAAAAGGTGATCTCATGCTCGCACTCCCTCGTTTTACTACCCGCCGTCTCGCCGGCGCTGTCGCACTGGCCTCTGCGGTGACTGCACCGGCCTATGCCCAGGGTCCCGGCGTTCTCGAAGAAGTCGTTGTTACCGCAGCCAAGCGGGAGCAGACGCTGCAGGAAGTTCCCGTGGCCGTGTCTGTCGTTACGGCGGCGTCCATCGAGCAATCTCAGGTGCTCGACATCAAGGACCTGCAGACCCTGGTGCCCAGCCTGCGCGTGACGCAGCTGCAGAGCTCGGCAAATACCAACTTTATTATCCGTGGCTTCGGTAATGGCGCGAACAACGCCGGTATCGAACCGTCCGTGGGTGTATTCATCGACGGTGTGTACCGCTCGCGGGTGGGCAGTGCCCTCGCAGATCTGCCGAAGCTGGAGCGCGTCGAAGTGCTGCGCGGTCCGCAGAGCACTCTGTTTGGCAAGAACGCGTCCGCCGGTGTGATCAACGTGGTTACGGCCAAGCCGGATCTGCTGGGCTACAGCGGATCAGTGTCGGCGACGGTGGGCAACTACAGCCAGACGATTCTGCGCGGCGATGTCACCGGTCCTCTGTCTGAGAATGTGGCTTTCAGCCTTTACGGCAGTAGCAACGAGCGTGACGGTTACTACGACAACCTGGAACTGGGCACCGAGCAGAACGAAATCGACCGCTGGAACCTGCGTGGACAATTGCTGTGGAATCCCACGGACCGCATGGAAGTACGCTTCATCGCCGATGGCGAGAACATCAGTGAAGTCTGCTGCGGCGTAGCCAACCTCGTGGATGGTCCCACGGGCGATGTGGTGCGCGCGCTGGGTGGTAACCTGGTGCCCGAGGACGCGTTTGCCTACAAGGGCTTCTACGACTTTGACCCGCGCACCGATATCGATTCGCGCGGCACCTCGGTACAGGTCGACTACGACTTCGACTCGATGACGCTGACGTCCATCACCGCCTACCGCACCCTGGAGCAGGAGCAGTTCGGTGATGTGGACTTCACCAGCGCCCGTCTGGTTGATCCCAATGGCGCCAACCTGAGCGACACCCAGATCGATACCTTCACACAGGAGATTCGCCTGACCTCTACCGGCAGCGGACCGCTGGTGTGGATGGTCGGTGCGTTCTACTTCAAGGAAGATGTCGAGATCGACGGCCAGTTCCTGTACGGCGACCAGTTCCGCGACTACGCCAACGTACTCGCCGGGGGACTGCTGCCGCTGGTAGAGGGCTTCCTGGGTATTCCCGAGGGCACCTTCTTTGCCCCCGGCACCGGCTTCACGTCAGAGGCCTACACCCTGGATGATGAAACGCTCTCACTCTTTGCCCAGGCGGACTACGACATCACCGATGCCCTGACCCTGACCGTGGGCCTTAACTACACCGAGAGCGACAAGGAAGCGACGGCGAATCTGACCAACAACGATCTGTTCTCGTCCCTGCCCCTGGGTGGAACGCCGGTGGAGGCGCTACAGCCTCTGCAGTTCCTGCCGCCGTACCTGAACTACCCGAATAGCGTTGAAGACGGCAAGACCAGCGATGACGACATTACCTATACGCTGCGTCTGGCCTATGACCTGACGCCAAACATGAACGTCTATGCCGGCGTCAGCACGGGTTTCAAGGCATCGTCCTGGAACCTGTCCCGCGATGCCCGCCCGTTCGCCGCGGATATTCCGGCGCTGACGGCGGCGGGGCTGCTCGTGCCGAACCTGGTGCCGGGTACGCGCTTTGCCGGCCCCGAGGAAGCGACGGTCTACGAACTGGGTGTGAAAGCCGAGTATGAAACCGTCGCCTTCAATCTGGCGGTGTTCACCCAGGAAATCGACGGATTCCAGTCCAACGTGTTCAACGGCACCGGTTTCAATCTGGCCAACGCGGGCAAGCAATCCGTGGACGGTGCAGAATTCGATATCACCTGGGCGCCCCTCGACGGCCTGCGTGTAGCCTTTGCCATGACGTACCTCGATCCGCTGTATGACGAGTTTGAAGGCGCCAGTGGCGTGGACGGCCCCACGGATCTGTCGGGCACCAAGCCCGCGGGTATCCCCGAACTGTCAACGAATACCAATGTGACCTACAACTTCCAGATCGGCGATGGCCCGCTGGCCTATGTGCGACTGGAGCATGTGTATGAAGACGAGGTGCAGGCGATTGAAAACGTACCGGCCGAGGTCGCGTCGCGCGAGATCAATATGTTCAACGCCAGTGCCGGACTGACCTTTGCCAACGGCGTGGAGCTGAATCTGTGGGGACGCAACCTGAATGAGGATGAGTACATTCAGCAGGCCTTTCCGTCGGTGGCCCAGGCGGGCAGCTTCAGCGGCTATCCGAACACGCCGCGGACTTACGGCCTGACCCTGAAGTACAACTTCGAGTGAGTTTGCAGCGTCGCTGCGAGTAGTGAATCAAAGGCGCCGAGAGGCGCCTTTTTTTGTGGCCGTTACCTAGTCTTCGACTTTCATCAGTGCCGACTTGGCTTTTTCCATGTCGACGGCCTCAGCGGCCTTTTCCATATCGACGGCTTCCGCCGCCTTCTTGTAATCCACGCCATCGGTGCTGACGGCTTCCTTGGCCTTGTCCATATCCACGGCTTCCATCGCTTTGTCCTTGTCGACGGATTCAACGAGCTTGGTCATGTCCTGGGCCAGGGCGTTGCCCGTGAAGGCGAAGAGGGTGATGGCCAGGGTGAGTAGGGTTTGGCGCATGATCGTGTCCTTTCAGTGCGGGCCTGCAGCGCCGGTTGGCGGATGCGGGCGGTATCAGTAGTGGGTGCCGTTCGGGTGAGTCTTGCTCGATCCGGCCGGGCAACCATACCACTTTTATGGCTCAGGGCATGGGTCGGTTCATGGTGCGGTGCATGGGTCGGTGAATGGGTCGGTGAATGGCTCAGTGCGTGGCTCAAGGTCTGGCGTCGGTCAGGGGTTTCCGCAGCAGGCGGCCCTGTCGAATCACGTGAGTGATGCGCCGGGTGTTGCGGATATCCTCGAGGGGGTTGGCGGTCAGAATCAATGCGTCCGCCTCGTAATCCGGCTGGAGGCGTCCCAGCGTTGCGTCCATACCGAAGAAGCTCGCCGGCACGGTGGTCGCCGCGGCGAGTGCCACGCGCGGGCTCAGGCCGGCGGTGACCAGCAGTTCGAGCTCCCGATGCAGACTATGACCCGGCACAGCCCAGCCGATCGGTGTGTCTGTGCCGGCGCCAATCGGTACGCCGGCTCGATGCAGCCGTGCAATCATCGCCAGGCTCCACGCGCCATGGGCACGGTAGGTCACCGGATCCATCTGGCGCGGTGCCTCGCGCCAGGCGCGGGCAACGTGCCCAGGTAAAAAGCCCAGGGCCCGCTCCCAGTCCGCTTCTGCAAACGGTGGGTGCTGCGTCATGGCATTCAGGCGCAGCGTCGGTACCTGTATCGTGTCGCGCAGCCGGGCGATGAGCGTGTCGCACAAGCTCGCGTCTTCATTAGCGATGGCCTGGTCGCGCTGCTGACCGTGAATTCGGGATCGCAGGGCCATGCCCGCGAGCGCTTCGTGTTGATCCATCTCCTTACGACGCTCACGCAGCAACTGGTCGCGATCGTTGCTGCAGCCCAGTTCCAGATTGCGTAGATGTTCCAACGAGTCGACGGCGGTGGCGGCGACTTCAACGTTCATCCGCAGGGGAATGTGCGCGGCAATGGGCAGGTCATGGGCCCTCGCGGCCTGCACCAGCGCATGAAACTGCTCTGGGCTGACCATCTCGTAAATCTTGATAAAGCTGATCCCTGCCGCCACCAGTCCGGCGACGCGCGCCGCAGCGGCGGTGCCCACATCGACACCCACTTCGGGACCGACGCTGCCGTCGTACACCACGGGGTTGCCATCCAGCAGCGGCCCTGCGTAATACAGATAGGGCGCATCGCCTGTTGGTGCGTTCCAGCGCGTGGCGATCTGTTGCAGGGCCTGTACGGGGCCGCCGGTGTCGCGCACACGGGTGATGCCATGGTCGACAAATGCCTTCGCCATGCTGTCCAGCAGCGCCTCATCGTAGGTGACATGCACATGCATGTCCCAGAGTCCGGGGATCAGCCAGCGATTGCTGCCGTCGATGGTGTTCGCGTCGGGGTCCGAGGGCAGCTCGCCCATGGCGGTGATGCGCCCGTGCTCGATGCGTACATCCTGGCGCGACAGGGCACCGAGCACCGGGTCTACGGGAACGATGTTTTCGACCAGTAACGCGGGTGTAGCCGGTTCAGCGGCGATGGTCGGCGCAACGGCGGTTATCACTACCCACAGAATGACTGATGCGTTTTTCAAACGCATATCCGGATTCCCGTCAGCGAAGCTACCAGGCCAGGCCATAATCATCCCCGTAGTCACTCGCGCCGCCCTGGAAGGTGCCGCGCTCGGGATCGATGAGGATTGCGGTGATGGGACTGTAGGTGCGATCCACCACCTCGACGTCATAGCCCATGCTCTTCAGCCGTTCGCGGGTGTAGGGGGGTAGCTGGTGGGTGACCGCCAGGCGTCCGGGCTCACTCTTGTGCGCGCCGAAGGAGCTCTGCATCTGGTAGCTGGTGATGTTGTGCGCTTCGGCGGCCTGCTGCACGTTCATCCCGAACTCCACCACGTTCAGAAAGAACTGCAGCAGGTTCTGGTCCTGGGTGTCTCCTCCCTGCACCGAAAACGCCATGATCGGTTTGCCATCGCGCAGTGCCAGGCTGGGCGTCAGCGTTGCGCGAGGGCGCTTGCCCGGTGCGACGACGTTGTAAGGGTTGATGCGCTCGTCCAGCACAAAGCTCTGCATGCGCTGGCTCAGGCCCACGCCGGTGTTGCCGGCGATAAAGGCGGGTATCCACCCCCCCGACGGCGTTACCGAGATCACCCAGCCCTCGGCATCCGCAGCCTGAATGGAGGTGGTGCCAGCAACAAAACCCTCGTCGTGGCTCAGCATCGCCTGCTGGAAGCCCTCGGCACCCTCGGCGTCGGCGGCGGGGGGAATGGGAGTCCACGCCTCCAGGAGTTCCTTAAAGGGGTTGGTGTCGCCCTGAAAAGGATAGGGGTCGCCGGGCCGGGCGCCGGCATCGTTGTGCTCGGGGTTGATCAGCGCGCGGCGCTGGGCTGCGTAGTCCTTGGACAGCAGTCCCTGCACCGGCTCCGCCGGGGGATGGTAGGGGTCTCCGTAGTAGAAGTCCCGGTCAGCGAAGGCCAGGTTCATGGTCTGATACAGCGTGTGAATGTACCTGGCGCTGTTGTAACCCATCGCCTTAAGGTCCAGGCCTTCGAGAATGTTCAGCGCCTGCAGCATAGCCGGCCCCTGAACCCAGGTGGTGAGCTTGTACACGTCAATATCGCGGTAGCGCGTGGAGACGGGCTCTTCGATGTGTACCTGCCACTCGTCCAGATCCTCAAGGGTGAACAGGCCGCCGTGCTCACGGGTGCTGCGCACCAGCTCCTCGGCGATGTCGCCCCGATAGAAGCGCTCGTAGGCGGCGTAGATTGCCGTCTTGCGGTCCTCGCCCGCGGCGAGCGCCGCCGCTTCGGCATCTACCAGCTTCTGCAGCGTGGCGCGCAGCTCTGGCTGTCGAAAGAGGTCGCCGGGCTTGGGTGCGGCGCGCTGGTCCGGGTTCGCTGCATCCAGATGGGGTAGAAACACGCGGCGGGAATCGGGCCAGGTTGCCAGCAGCTCACGGCGCTTCTCGATATTGTTGGCCTGCGCGGCTTCGATGGGGTACCCCTCGGCCATGTCCATCGCCGGGGCCAGTACTTCGGCCAGGCTCAGGCTGCCGTACTCGGTGAGCATGGTGATCAGGCCCCCGGGGGTGCCCGGGGTTACGGCGGCGAGCGGACCATATTCCGGGGGATAGACCATGCCCTGTTCGCGGAAGAACTCCGGCGTGGCGCCGCTCGGAGCGACGCCGAGGGCATTGATGCCCACGACCTTGTCGGTATGGGGGTTGTAGATCAGCGCCTGGGTCTCGCCGCCCCAGCTCAGCACATCCCACATGGTCGCGGTCGCGGCCAGCATGGCGCAGGCGGCGTCGATGGCGTTACCGCCGCGGGCGAACATCATCGCCCCGGCACTGGCCGCGAGCGGTTTGCCGGTGATCGCCACCCAGTGCCGGCCATGGAGCACGGGTTTGGCGGTGTCCTGCGCTGTTGCCAGGAGCGGTTGAAGGAGCAGCAGGGTCAGCAGTGTGCACGCAGCTGAGGCTGGAGCTTGACGCAGGAAGGACACCGGGATTCTCCTTTGATGAAGTCAACTTGCTACGCAGTATGCGTTATCCCGGTTTTCACGTCTCTCCTCGGCCTCGATCCCAGCCCAACCCGGATCCCGGCCCAACCCGGCCCCCGGCCCAACCCGGCTCCCAGCCCACCTACGATCCCGACCACACCTCCCAAGCGCAAGTCCGGCGCTGGCCCCAGGCAAGCGCAGTGGCTGGCGGCGTATTGCCCACAGACCAGAGCCTTGCCTACCATGCTCCGATGGATGAATCCCAAGACGTTCAGCGCAAGATTCTGCACATTGACATGGATGCGTTTTACGCCAGTGTCGAGCAGCGCGACGATCCGGCGCTGCGTGGTAAGCCACTGGCAGTGGGCGGCGGCGGTCGGCGCGGTGTGGTCGCCGCGGCGAGCTACGAGGCGCGCCGCTTCGGTGTGCGATCGGCAATGCCCGGCGCGGCGGCACGGCGCCGCTGTCCAGAACTATTGTTCGTAAAACCGCGCTTCGAGGTCTACCGCGCCGTGTCCGCCGAGCTGCACGCCATTTTTCGGCGCTACAGCGACACGGTGGAGCCCCTGTCCCTGGATGAGGCCTACCTGGATGTCACCGATGATCTGGCGTGTATCGGCAGTGCCACGGTCACAGCGCAGCGTATTCGCGACGCTATTCGACAGGAACTGCAACTGACCGCCAGCGCCGGCGTGAGCTACAACAAGTTTCTCGCCAAGATTGCGTCGGACCAGAACAAGCCCGATGGACAGTTTGTGGTGCGCCCCGGCGATGCCGCCGAGTTCGTCGCCGGACTGCCGGCCCGTCGGTTCTTTGGTGTCGGCCCCAAAACGGCGGAGCGCATGGCGCGTCTGGGTATTCACACCGGTGCCGATCTGCGTCGCTGCGATCTGGCGTTTCTTCAGGAGCACTTCGGTAAGTCCGCGGCGTATCTGTACGGAGCCTGTCGAGGAGAGGACCACCGGCCCGTGCGCGCTCACCGTGAGCGCAAGTCCATCGGCGCCGAACGCACCTACAGCGAGGACTTACGGGGCGACACGGCATTGCGCGAAGCGCTGGAAGAAATCATCGAGCTTGTCTGGGCGCGGGTGCACAAGCATGGGGCGCAGGGTCGCACGCTGACGCTGAAAATGCGCTTTGGAGATTTCAGGCAGTTGACCCGGGCTCGATCCACCGCGCTGCCCATCAACCGTCGAGAGGTACTGGCCAGCCTGGCGATGGAGATTCTGGAGGGTCTGATGCCAATATCACAGGGTGTACGGCTTCTGGGGCTTACGCTGTCACGTCTGGAGACGCCAGAATGTGAGGTGTCAGCACCCGCCGCCATCGCGGAGCCCGCCGTCGTGCAGGGAACACTCGATTTTTGACTCGGCATCACGCATGCCCCACGCGGCGGCACGTTAATTGCTGCTTTTCGCCAGTTACTGTTCGCCAGTTACTATTCGCCCATGAAAGATTGCTGTGAGACATGCCCATGCACCCAAGCCCACTGATTCGCCTGCTGTCAGCTTTCATCCTGACAAATGTCATCGCCATTGCTGGCGCCGCCGAAGAACCGGAGTTACCGCCGGAGCTCGCGGCGCTTATCTCCGGCTTACCCGATGACAAAAAGGCCTATCTGCTGGAGGAGGGCGAAGGTTTTGCCGGCACCTGGCGCAAGCTTCATACGCAGCTCAAGGGTCGCAGCGCCGTCGAGATCGAAGCATTCGTTGACGCCCTGATGTACGTCGATGAGGCATCGCGCTTTGATCCCGAAAAGGATATGGCGTCGATTCCCCTGAACATCGAGGCAGAGGATTTCAATAAATGGAAACTCCGTCGCCCCAGCGCCCTGGACACACCCCGGGAACCCGGGCCGATCAATCTCAGCTACTACGCCACCAGCCGTGGCGGCGGTGTACAGACCTTTGCCAATGCGCCCGTCGCGATCTTCCCTGAAGACCTGATCGCCGGTGAGGTGGACGTGGCCATCGTGGGGGCGCCGCTGGATATGGGGTCGTTCTACCGGGGTCAGCGCTTTGGTCCTCAGGCCATGCGCGCGGGCTATTTTCGCGCGGGCAACGACATGGCGACGATGATCAATGCGAGCAAACTGCTAAATATTGTGGACTACGGCGATATCGCCATCGACAACATGAGCACGGAACTCTCGGTGCACCACGTGCGCGAGCGCGTGGCGGAGATTGCCGGAACTGGCGCGCTGCCGTTTATCGTGGGTGGTGATCACTCTCTGGAGTACCCCGACATCGCGGGTCTGGCAGACGTGCACGGCAAGGGCAGCTTCGGCGTGGTGCACTTTGACTCGCACTTTGACGCGGGCAAGGGCACGGCTCACTACATCACCCACGGGCAACCGGTGTACCGCGCCATCAAGGAAGGGCACGTAAAGGCCGA
>JAUIMF010000048.1 GCA_030433415.1 Gammaproteobacteria bacterium
CGGCCAGCGCAGCCCGCTGGCAGTCGATTAGGCGACGAATGCCGCCATCAGCCAGATCCAGCATGCGATCGAGTTCCTCGCGCCGGAACGGCGCGGCTTCGGCGGTGCCCTGCACTTCGATGAACTCTCCGGCTTCGGTCATTACAACGTTAAAGTCGGTTTCGGCAGTGGAGTCCTCGGCATAGTCCAGGTCCAACACCGCCTCGCCCCGATAGACACCCACAGACACCGACGCCACAAAGTGCTGCAGGGGGTCGGTATTGATGCGCTTGTCGCGTTGCAGCCCGTTGATGGCGTCCACCAGTGCCACGAAGGCGCCGGTGATGGATGCGGTGCGCGTGCCTCCGTCGGCCTGGATCACATCACAGTCCAGGGTGATGGTGTGTTCACCGAGCTTCGACAGATCCACAGCGGCGCGCAAGGAGCGGCCGATCAGGCGCTGAATCTCAAGTGTGCGGCCCCCCTGTTTGCCCCGGGCCGCCTCGCGCCCCATGCGCGAACCGGTGGAGCGGGGCAACATGCCGTACTCGGCGGTGATCCAGCCGGAGTTCTGACCGCGCAGAAAACGGGGCACGGATTCGTCCACGCTCGCGGTACAGATCACCCGCGTGTTGCCAAAGCTCACCAGCACCGAGCCTTCGGCGTGGCAGGTGAAATTCCGTTCGATGGATATGGGGCGCAGTTCGTCGACGGCGCGGCCGCTGGGTCGCGTCATGGCCAAAATCTCCAACAGGTAAAAATCTCATTATACGCCGCCAGGGGCCGTCGGCGGCGCCGGGACTGCTACCATGCAACGCAAAACCGGTTCGGATCATCGCCATGAGCCTACACAGCATGACCGCCTTCGCCCGCGAGAGCAGCGCCGATGGCACCGCCATCACCGTGGAGTTGCGCAGCGTCAATCACCGGTACCTGGACTGTCATTTCAAGCTGCCCGACAACCTACGGGCGCTGGAGCCGAAGCTGCGCGAAGCCCTGACCCGCGATCTCGGGCGCGGCAAAGTGGACTGCCAGATACGGGTCACCGCCGTGGACCGGGACCGACCCCTGCGTCTGGACCGCGAACGCCTGGCCACGATACTGGCCGCCCTGGACGAGGTACAGCGCGCCGCCCCGGAGCTCCACCGCCCCGACGCCCTGGCTGTACTCCAGTACCCGGGGGTGGCCGACGGCGACGGCGACGACGAGTCCCTGCTGCAGCAGTCCGCCCTGGCGGTGTTCCTGAACGCCCTTGCCACCCTGCGCGAGACCCGCGCCCGCGAAGGTGCCCAGTTGCTCGACCTGCTGCACAAACGCCTCGACGCCATCGGCGTGGAAGTCACCAAAGTCCGCGCCAGCCTTCCCGAGTTGCGGGAGCGACAGGCGGAGCGGCTGCGCAAGCGCCTGGAGGACCTGGATCAGCCCGCCGACGAAGGCCGTCTGGAGCAGGAGCTTGTGCTGCTGCTGCAAAAATCTGATGTGGACGAAGAGCTGGATCGCCTGGAAGCCCACATCAGTGAAGTCACCCGGGTGCTCGACAAGGGCGGACCCTGTGGCCGGCGCCTGGACTTTCTGATGCAGGAACTCAACCGCGAGGCCAATACGTTGTCATCAAAGTCCACGGCCAGTGCAACGACCCAGAGCGCCGTGGAGCTCAAAGTACTGATCGAGCAGATGCGCGAGCAGGTACAGAACATCGAGTAGCCCCAACGGGCAGCCACTAGCGGCCCTGACACACCCACACGCTGTCGGCAGGCAGCTTTTTCGCCCGCAGGCGGAGCCAGTACAGCGTAGCCCCGAGTGCCATCGCCAGTACAACCACGGTGGCGGCCACGCTGGCCAGGGGAGCCCCGGACACGGGCGCAATCCACACCAGCGGTACCAGCAGCAACGCCACCAGTATCGCCATGAGCACCCAAAGCAACTCTTTGGCCGCCGTCAACGGTGGTCGCAGAAACGCCCACAGCACGGACCCCAGAAACACCACATAATAAATACCGTTCTGCCAGACCTCGATCGGTAACTGCTCATGGGGCAACAACCGGGCGGCGAGCAGCATGGCAGCGATCGCCAGGGGCGTGCCCGCTCCCACGCCCGCCGTCAGGCTCGCCATCGCGCGAACGTCCCGTCGCTCACCGCGATCACCGTCAACGGACCTGCGTCGCTTTCTGCGCGCCTCGATCCACAACACGTTGCCACTGAGAAATACCATGGCACCGGACACGCCAAGAAAGAAGTACAGCCACCGCGTGGTGTTACCACCAAAGTTTCCGAGGTGCAGGGCAAAAAAGCTGTTCACGGCTCGACCGTAGCCCCCACCGTGCGAAGGTAGCTGCGCAAGATAGCCATACTCCGCCGTAAATGGCTGGGCAACGGCATAGGTATACTCGGCGCCCCGCTGTACATCGCCAGGCAACTCACCGCCCACAAGCACCATGGGAGCGGGGGTGTTCAGGCGGCGAAAGTGCAGCTCCTCGGGTTGCAGAGAGGGTTCGAGCAGGTACAGCGCCTCTTTCAGTTCCGCTACCGTCGCCAGGCTTGTCAGGTCATGTGGCGCATCGGTCACGGGGGGACGGCCGAACATGGAGCTGTCCCCATACACCCATTTCTGTAACGAGCCGTAGATGGGATCGTGGAACGCAAAAACAAAGGTCGTCAGGGCGATGATGATGTGAAACGGCAGCGCACTCAGGCCGAGTATGTTGTGCAGATCCAGCCAGAATCGTTTGCGATTCTCACCGCGGCGCATCGTCAAGAAATCACTGTACCAGGTCGGTAAAAATACAATCAGGCCAGATACCAGTGCCAGAAAATACAGGCCGCAAATCAAGCCCATGATCAGCGTGCCGACGGATTCATGGCCCAGATGGCCCGGAATACCGGCCGTACGGTGCAGCTGATCAAGGAACTCGCCGGCAGCCGATACCGAACCGCGCTCCACCAACAACCTGCCATTATCATCAAGGCTCGCCATCCAGCGCGTCTGCACATGGGTGTCCGGATCCTCCGCCAGCCAGGTCAGCGGTGCGCTCTGGGGCATGGCATTGGGCAAGTGCACGAGCAGATCAGCGCCCGCCTCGGGGTAACGTTGTAGAACCCGCTGGATCAGTGTGTCATAGGACGCTTCGGGTATCGGTGGCAGGCTCGCGTCTTCCTGCAGCACCCAGCGGTTCAGGGGCGTCTGAAACATGGTGAGCGCGCCCGCGAGGAAGCACACATACAGAAAAAGGCCTGCGACGATGCCCGTCCAGGTATGCATTGCATTGTAGTTTTTGAAGGTCTCGATGCGCATGGTTATGTGCCCTGGCGAAGCAGATGGAGAAACAGGTACGCCAACAGATTGGCAATGCTCAACAGCAACAGCAGCGTTCGGGCACGCAGCGTAAAGAATGCCAGGGCGAGGGGGGTGATCCAGATCGGTGTCACCATCCACATTACAAACTGGGATTTGGTGTCGTGCGTAAGAGCGCCCGGAGCTCCGTGCGCCACGAGTCCCGCAATGCTGAGCGCCAGGGGAAAACCCAGCCCAAGGCTCACCGCAATCTTCGCCAGCCACTGGGGAGGCAGGTGTCCGGCGCCGCGCTCCGCAGGCTTGGTCACGGCGACGCCACCACCGGACCGTAAGACTACCGGTCGATCATGGGCTGACAATAGAGGCCAGATGGCCAGACCCGTCATCAGTACAGTCAGCACATAGAACGTCGCAGCCAATACCGAAAAATCCTGACGTAGCACGAGCCATGCCGCCACCGAAATGAATCCAGACATCAACGCTCCGCGGCCGAAGCTCCACGGGCGTACGTCATACCACTGCTGATTCGGGCAACCCAGGTAAAAGACGAGCGTGGCCAGCAAACCAAGAACAAGCGCCACAGAAAGCAAAAACGACATCTACTACTCAATAAGTTAGTGCGATTCGCGAAAGACGCCCTGTGAGCGCCGCGGAGTTCACACAGCATATCACATTAAATGCTGTTGATAATCTTTATTATTTGCATTTAAATTAGCGAACCTGCTCACCGATACCTCGCATAGCGTCGGCCTCCATGCCGCCACCCAGCAAGCTCGGTGCCGAATTCAATCCTTACCCTGTAGCTGGAGAAACCCATGCGACCCTCGGCTCCCTTTGCCATCAGCCTTATCGCCGCCGCTATCGCTGCGCCCGTTGTGGCGCAAAATGCACCCACAACCCAGGGGCTCGATGAGAGCGATATCGAAACCATACTGGTAATCGGCGAGCGCGATGAGCGTTCCCTCAAAGACACGGTGTCTTCTGTGTCGGTGCTGGACGGAGACAGCCTGAACGCGCTGCGCAATTTCTCAATCACCGACGCCGTGGCCGAGGTGCCTAATGTGGTAGCCCTATCTGGCGCGGTACCCGATATTCGTGGTGTATCCGGTAACGGGTCCGCCGGTGGCTTCAACTCCATCACCGGTGGTGCCCGGGCGCGGGTGTCGACGCTGGTGGATGGCGTGCCGGAGCCATTTGTTGCCGATCGCACCGGTGATTCGGGCATCTGGGATGTGCAGCAGATCGAGGTGTTCCGCGGACCCCAGTCCACGCTGGTGGGACGCAACGCCATCGGCGGCATGATCTTCGTCAAGACCAAGGACCCCACCTTCGACTGGGAAGGCGCCGCCCGCTTTGCCTACCGGAATCAGGACCAATACCTGGACTACGCCGCAGCCGTGTCCGGCCCCGTCGTTGACGACGTTCTGGCTTTCCGTATCAGCGCCAACTATCTCGATGCTCAGACGATCACGGACGAAAACGGGTTTGCGAGCAACCCGCCCACCTACGACCTCAACGGGCTCGAGTCTCACCGGGTGCGCGGTAAGCTGTTGTGGACACCCAGCGACGACGCGCGCGTACTCCTTACCTACTCCACCGGTGAAGAATCCGGTGATACGGGCCGCCGCTATTATTCCGCGGCAAACCCTGGCGAGTACGAGCGAATATTCTTTCGCAACATCGAGAACAGCTCCGACACCCTGAGCCTGAAGGTCGACTACGACTTCAACGCCAACTGGTCCGCAGACGTGCTGCTGGCCTACCAGGATTACGACTGGGGCTTTGACGGCTACGAGCCGGACCCCGCCGCACAGCAGTATCTGGTTTTCGAGCAGGACAGCATCACCATCGATGCACGGCTGCGGTATGCGAGCGACGACGATCGAGTATCCGGCCACATCGGCTATGCCCACTTCGAGCGCGATCAGGACTTTGTCAGCACCGGCGCGTTTGAGTACAACGGCGCCGACGAAACCGAATCCGACGGCGTTTACGGTGAGCTGTCCTACCGTCTCAACGACCGCTGGACATTGACCGGCGGTCTGCGCGTGCAGAACGAAGACCAGCAACGGGATTTCGAGTACACCACGTTCGGTCGCTCTGGCACCCTCGATGAGTCCAAGACCATCACCCTGCCCAAACTCGTGGTGCAGTACGACCTGAACGAACAGACCACGCTGGGCTTGAGCGCCCGTGAAGGCTACAACGCACCGGGTGGCGCGTTTGCCTTTGCGTCGGGTGACTATTACTACTATGACGAAGAGACGGTACGCACGCTGGAATTCAGCGTGCGCAGTGGCTCCGCCGATGGTCGCTTCAGCGTGCGCGCCAATGTCTTTTACAACGACTATGACGGTTACCAGGCACTGAATACCAATCGCGAAATCGTCAATATGGAAGAAGCCGTCACCTACGGTCTCGAAGTCGAGTTCAACGCCCAGCTAACAGATCATCTGGCACTGCGTGGCGGACTCGGACTGCTGGAGACCGATATCAAAGATGCCGGCGATGAGTACGCCGCCGCCGATGGTAACGAGCTCAATTCCGCACCGCCGGTCACGGGCAACGTTGGCCTGACCTACAGCTTCGCCATGGGCCTGGAGCTGGGCATTTTTGCCCGGTACGTCGACGAGTACTACGGCGATGTGCTCAACACCGACGAACGCGTCGCGGGGGACTACACCCTCACCAGTCTCAGCGCCAATTACTACGCAGATAACTGGCGCATCGCGGCCTTCGTCAACAACGCCCTGGACTCCGACGAGTTCATCACCCGCGAGCCCCCGGGCCGAACCGCACCCGAGGGCTATGTCGCTGTGCTGGATCCGCGTAGCGTCGGACTGTCTGTTACCTACCAGTTCTAAGCCCGTCGACCACAGGGGCGCCGCTCCTGTGGTCGCAAATTTCGTCGGACTGGCTTACTCTGCACCCGTCACGTTTGGTACAGGATTTTCCCCATGTCGCAGGCGGCGGGAACGCTTTTTACGGTCTCGGCCCCCTCGGGTGCCGGCAAGACCAGCCTGGTGCGCGCCCTGCTCGAGGCAGAGCCCGAGCTGCAGGTCTCGGTGTCCCATACCACCCGGGCTATGCGCCCCGGTGAACAGGATGGTGTGAACTACCACTTCTGCGACCGCGAGCATTTTTCTGCCATGCTGGGTCGCAGTGAGTTTCTGGAACACGCCGAGGTCTACGGCAACTACTACGGAACGTCTCAACGCTTCGTCGAGGAGCAGCTCGCCGCAGATTGTGATGTGATCCTCGAGATCGACTGGCAGGGCGCCCAGCAGGTGAAGCGCCTGTTGCCTGACACCTGCGCGATTTTTGTCCTGCCCCCCTCAGAGCAGGCGCTGCGCGAGCGCCTGAGCCAGCGCGGTCAGGACGACGCGGCAACGATCGAGCTGCGCATGGCCGAGGCGGTCTCCGAAATGTCCCACTATGTGTCAGCGGACTATCTGGTTATCAACGACGTGTTCGACGAGGCTCTGGAGGAGCTGCAGGCCATCGTGCGCTGCCAGCGCCTGCGCACCGTGGCCCAGGCGCGGCGCCACATGGCGCAGATTGCCGACCTGCTGGGCGCTGACTGAGGCATCGGTCGGGCATTCTCAGAGACCCTTCGCTTGCGCTATAATGGTGGGCTTTTCCGTTCGTCGGGGGTGGTCTAGTTCCTTCCCATGGCCGACGGCAACGCCTTTTTACGTTATCAGTGAGTTGAGACCATGGCACGTGTAACCGTCGAGGACTGCCTCGAATCCGTAGACAACCGCTTTGAACTGGTCATGGTTGCCAGCAAGCGCGCCCGTCAGATCGCCACCGGCGGCAAGGAACCCCTGGTTCAGGAAGAGTCCGACAAGCCGACGGTAATCGCCCTTCGCGAAATCGCCGAAGGCCTCGTCACGCCGGACATGCTGAGCCGTGAAGACGAAATCGAAGCCGAAGAAGAGCTCGCCGAAGTCATGGGCGCGGGCATGGCCGTAGCCTCCAGCGGTGTCAGCGAAGACTTCTGATCTGCCCCGCACGGGGCCCCCATCCAGGCCTTTGTGAGAAGGGCCGGGAACCGTGCAAACCATAGACTCCCTTGACGCTTCGCTGCGCACCTATCTGGATGCGCAGCAGAGCACGCTGGTGCGGCGCGCCTACTACTACGCCGAGCAGGCGCACTACGGCCAGCAGCGCCGCAGCGGCGAACCCTACGTCACCCATCCCCTCGCGGTCGCCGGCATCCTCGCCGACATGCACATGGACCACCAGAGCCTCATGGCCGCCATGTTGCACGACGTTATCGAGGATACGGGCATCAGCAAAGCCGCCATCGAAGAGCAATTCGGTGAATCCGTCGCCGAACTCGTGGACGGCGTCAGCAAGCTGACGCAGATCGAGTTCGATACGCTCGAAGAAAAACAGGCCGAGAACTTCCAGAAAATGGCCCTGGCCATGGCCCGCGACATCCGCGTCATTCTGGTGAAGCTCGCAGACCGGCTGCACAACATGCGCACCCTCGGCGTGCTGCCGACCACAAAGGCGCGGCGCATCGCCAAAGAAACCCTCGACATCTACGCCCCCATCGCCATGCGCCTGGGCATGAACTCCGTGCGCATGGAATTCGAGGACCTGGGCTTTCACGCCCTGTATCCCATGCGGGCCCGGCGCATCGATGCGGCGCGGCGTGCGGCAAGGGGTAACCGGCGCGAGCTGGTAGACAAGATCCGCAGCCAGATCGAACACGCCCTGGCGCAGGACGGACACGAGGCGACGGTGCTGGGGCGCGAAAAGCACCTCTACAGCATCTACCAGAAGATGCGCTCCAAAAAGAAGTCCTTCGCCGAGATCATGGACATCTACGCCTTTCGCATCGTTGTGGACTCCGTAGACCGCTGCTACCGCGTACTCGGCTGCATTCACTCGCTGTACAAACCCGTGCCCGGGGAGTTCAAGGACTACATCGCCATTCCCAAGGCCAACGGCTACCAGTCCCTGCATACCGTGGTCATGGGTATGCACGGCGTGCCCGTCGAAATACAGATTCGCACCGCCGAAATGGAAGACATGGCCAACAACGGCATCGCCGCGCACTGGCTGTACAAGAGCGACTCCGACACGGTCAATGGCTCCCACGCCCGTGCCCGCCAGTGGGTGCAGGGACTGCTCGAGATGCAGAGCCGCGCCGGCAACAGCCTGGAGTTCATCGAGAACGTCAAGATCGATCTGTTCCCCGACGAAATCTACATATTTACACCCAAGGGCCACATCATGGAGCTGCCCCGGGGCGCTACGGCGGTGGACTTTGCCTACGCCGTACACACAGAACTGGGCAACAGCTGCGTCGCCTGCCGCATCAATCGTCGCCTGGCACCGCTGTCTGAGCCCCTGCAGAGCGGCCAGACCGTCGAGGTGATCACCGCCAAGGGGGCGCGCCCCAATCCCTCGTGGTTCAACTACGCGATCACCGCCAAGGCGCGCAGCAATATCCGTCACTATCTCAAACACCAGACCCGTGAGGACGCGGTGGCCCTGGGCCGGCGCATCCTCGACAAGTCCCTGGACCCCTTCTCGCTCAGCACCGAAGAACTGTCTGCGGGCCGCCTCACCAGCTATCTCGAGAGCGCGGGCCTGGCGAGCCTCGAAGATCTGCTCGAAGACCTGGCCCAGGGTCAGCGTCTGCCCGGTGTTGTGGCAGCGCAGCTTGCGGGCGAAATCGACGCCGAAGGACCCACACCCGAGCCGGCCAGCGACTCACCCCTGGCAATCTGCGGCACCGAGGGCTTCATGGTCTCGTATGCGCGCTGCTGTCGCCCCCTGCCGGGCGATGCCATTGCCGGTTATCTCAGCTCCGAGAAGGGCGTGGTAGTGCACCGCGAAAACTGCCGCAATCTCGCCGACCTGCGAGAAAAACCGGAACACTGGATTCCCCTGCGCTGGGATGACGAGGTGGAAGGGGAGTTCCTCGCCGAGCTGCGCATCGAAGTCGAGAACCGCCGGGGTACCATTGCCACCATCGCCACACGCATCAACAGCATGGGTGTGAACATCGACAAGATCAGCTCCGCCGACAAGGATTACCAGTTCACCTACGTGGACCTGGACCTGCACGTAGAGAGCCGCGTGCACCTCGCCAAGATCATGCGCCGCCTGCGGGGCATCGACAGCGTGCGACGCGTCAGTCGCACCCGTAACTGAAGGAGAACCACAGCACCGTGAGCAACCGCGCCATCATCGCCACACCCAAAGCCCCCGCGGCCATCGGACCCTATTCCCAGGCGGTCAAAGTCGGCAATACCGTGTGGATCTCGGGGCAGATTCCCCTCGATCCCGAGTCCATGACCCTGGTCGAAGGCGACATCACCGTGCAGGCAACGCGGGTCTTCGAAAACCTTGCCGCCATCGCCGACGCCGCCGGCGGCAGTCTCGACGACGCGGTCAAGATCAATATTTCGCTGACCGACATGAACGATTTCGCCGCGGTGAATGCCGTGATGGAAGCGTTCTGCAACGAACCCTATCCGGCGCGCGCCTGCGTTGAAGTGGCGGGGCTGCCCAAGGGTGTCTCAGTGGAGGTCGAGGCCATCCTCGCGGTCTGAGTGCGCCAGCCAGCGGTGCAGCACATCACCGTAGCCAGCCCGGTAATCGGCAAACTGCAGTTCGTAGCCCGTCGCACGCAAGCGGGCGTTGCGAACGCGCTTGTGCGCTTGTTCCTCTGCCTGCGCCGCAGGTTCATAGGCACAACCCAGGGCCGAGCAGAGCCATTGCTCCACCTCCTGCAAGGCGACCGGCGCGTCGTCCACCATATTGATCACCTCCGGAAGAGGCACGCCAGCGAGTCTGCCTCCGGGCAGCGTCGCCGCAATAAACGCCGCCACATCGTCCCGGTGAATGCGGTTGCCAAACTGCAGGGGCTCGCGGGCATGCACATGACCCGAGCTGACCTTCTTGAGCAGGTAGGCGCTGTCTCCACCGTAAAGCCCGGCGGCTCGCAGTATCACAGCGCTGGCGCTGAACGCCCGCAGCGCGTTCTCGGCCTCGATGATCGCTTGGGATCGGGGGTCGGTTTCATCGAGGGGGCTGTTTTCGTCGACCCAGCCACCGTCAACTTCGGCGTACACCCGTGTGCTCGACACAAAATAGATACGCTGGGGCCGATGACTGCCCAGCCCTGCAAGAATGTTCTGCATGGCCTGCGTGAACCCCGCGCGATAGCCCGCTTCGCTGCGCTCGGCGGGACTCAGGGTAATGACCAGCGCTGCCGGCTGGCGATCCGCAAGCACCGCAAGGCTGGCGGGATCAGACAGGTGCACCGCCACGCCCTCGACCCCGGCCGGGACCGCGTGGGCCTTGCGCCGCAGGCCAAGGCAGCGCCAGTGCTGGGGATGCAGGCGCCCGGCCAGGCGCTCGCCCAGATCACCGAAGCCCACGATGGCCATCGTTTGTCGCTGCACGCTGCTACGCTCTCCTGCTTTGCGGGATTTGCATCGTGACCGGCATTGTCACACAAAGCCTCGAAAGCCTGCGCGGTGTCGGCCCGAAGCTGGCAGAAAAACTGCGCAGCTACGGAATCACCAGTGTCGAGGACCTGTTGTTTCATCTGCCCCTGCGCTACCAGGACCGTACGCGCGTGACGCCGCTGGGAGCCCTGCAGGACGGCGCCGAAGTCGTCATCGAAGGCGAGATCGCCCTGGTGTCCGTAACCGGCGGAGGGCGTCGGCGCTCGTTGCTGGTCAAGCTGCAGGACGGCACGGGCCTGGCGACGCTGCGTTTTTTTCATTTCAGCCAAGCGCAGAAGAACGCGCTGCAGACCGGCGACAGCCTGCGTTGTTTTGGCACCGTGCGGCGCCGGCCCGGACAGCAGCCCGAGCTGATCCATCCCGAATACCGGCGCGCCGCCTGGGACAGCGCCGACGAAGACACGCTCACGCCGATCTACCCGGGCACCGAGGGCATCTCCCAGAGTCAGTGGCGCAAGCTGTGTAGCCAGGCGCTGGCGCTACTCAGGGCTACGCCGCCGCGGGAGTTTCTGTCCGGCGACGAGGCGAGCTACAGCCTCGTCGACGCGCTACAGTTTTTACATGCCCCGCCTCCCGAGGCCGACCAGAACGCCCTGCGCGAGGGTCGCCATCCGGCGCAGCTGCGCCTGGCCACCGAAGAGCTCGTTGCGCACCAACTGTCCCTGCGCGAACTGCGCCGCCAGAACCGGGAGCGCCCGGCGCCGGTGCTCACCGATGCGGCGGACCTGCTGACACCGTTCCTCGCCGGCCTGCCCTTTGAGCCCACCCGAGCCCAAAGCCGCGTCATGCAGGAGATTCGCGCGGACCTGGAACAAGCTAAACCCATGCTGCGTCTGGTGCAGGGCGACGTGGGATCGGGTAAAACCGTGGTGGCGGCCGCCGCTGCGCTGCTGGCGATCGGCAGCGGTTACCAGGTCGCCGTGATGGCCCCCACGGAACTGCTGGCGGAACAGCACCGACGCAATTTTGCCCAGTGGTTTGACGCCCTGACGATCGAACAGGCCTGGCTTGCCGGCAGCGTGAAGGGTCGACGACGCGAAGAAACCCTCGCCGCCATCGCCGACGGCAGCGCACGCCTGATCATCGGCACCCATGCGCTGTTCCAGGAAGGCGTAAACTTTCAGCGTCTGGGGCTGGTGATCGTCGATGAGCAACACCGCTTCGGCGTGCACCAGCGCCTGGCCCTCAGCGAGAAAAGCGGCGACGGGCAACGCGCTCACCAGCTGATCATGACCGCCACTCCCATACCGCGCACACTGTCGATGGTCGCCTACGCCGACCTGGACTGCTCCGTTATCGACGAACTGCCTCCGGGACGCCAGCCCGTGACCACAGTACTCATCGACAACCAGCGCCGCGGCGAGGTCATCGACCGCGTCGCCAACGCCTGTCGTCAGGGTCGCCAGGTGTACTGGGTTTGCACACTTATCGAAGACAGCGACGCCCTGCAGGCGCAGGCGGCAGAGAGCACCTTCGAGGAACTCGTAGCCGCGCTGGAGGGAATTCCCGTCGCCCTCGTCCACGGTCGTATGAAAGCCCGGGAGAAAGACAGCGTGATGAGCGCCTTCAAGGCCGGCGACTTTCAGCTTCTGGTGGCGACCACGGTGATCGAAGTCGGCGTGGACGTACCCAACGCCACGCTCATGATTATCGAAAACCCCGAACGCCTCGGCCTGGCCCAGCTGCACCAGTTGCGGGGCAGGGTGGGGCGCGGCAGCGATGCCAGCCACTGCGTACTGCTCTACCAGGCCCCGCTGGGCGCCCACAGCCGGGCGCGCCTGCAGGTCATGCGCGAGAGCAACGACGGTTTTTACATCGCCGAGGAGGATCTGCGCCAGCGCGGTCCCGGCGAGGTCCTCGGAACCCGCCAGACGGGACTGCTGGAGTTTCGCGTGGCACGCCTACCCGAGCACGAGCACCTTCTTGATCAGGTCGACGTCATCGCCAATCGCCTGGAACAGGGCGAAAACGAAACCGTGCAAGCGCTGGTCCGGCGCTGGACCGGTGACCGCCAGGCCTTTGCTACAGTTTGAAAATGCTCACCCATTCCCAACACAAAAAACCACGCTGGCAACGCCCACAGCAGCTCGCCGGTGCCGAGCTGGCACGGGTGCGCCGCTGGCTCCTCGATGATGGATCGCTCACTGCTCGGCTGATCGCCACAGGTCAGCGGTTTTCATTGCAGCGCCTGTCGCAGGAATGGGCGCAGCCACGGCCGGATGAGCGACGCCTGCTGGCCATGGGCGCCCGGGAGCGGGCGCTGGTGCGCCAGGTCATTCTGCGCCTGGACGATCAGGCGGTGGTCTACGCTCGCTCCGTATTCCCCGTCAGCAGCCTCGATGGCCCGCTCCTGCGCCTGCGCAGGCTGCAAAACGAAAGCCTGGGTGCGTTTCTTTTTGCCCGCGCCGACATGCGCCGCAGCCCCTTCCAGATCGTACAGCTCAGCGGCGGCAGCACCTATCTGCCCCCGGCGCTGAGGCAGCAGCACACGGCCTGGGCCCGTCGTTCGTGCTTTGAGATCGCCGGCAAGCGCATGCTGGTGAGCGAAGTATTCCTCGAAGCATTCACACCCTGGCCAGCGACCACTGAGCTGCACCGCTCCCGGCGAGGACAGGTGAGCGTTACAATCCGCTCCTAGCGCATCGCGAAGGCATCCCTCACGTTCATGAGCACAACGGTTACAACCCCCGCACCCGGTGGCAGCAAGGCGGCGGCCCTGCTGCGACTGATTCGTTTTGACCGGCCCATCGGCAGCCTGTTGCTGCTGTGGCCAACGCTGTGGGCGCTGTGGATCGCGGCCGAGGGTGTGCCGGATCTGAAGCTGCTGGCGATCTTTGTTGCCGGCACCGTGGTGATGCGCTCCGCCGGATGCATCATCAATGATCTGGCGGATCGCAACTTCGACGGCGGCGTTGCCCGTACCCGTGGCCGCCCCCTCGTCACGGGCGAAGTCTCGGTCGTTGAGGCGCTCGCGTTCTTTTTTGTGCTTGGGTTGGTGGCCTTTGGCCTGGTGCTCATGACCAACCTGCTGACGGTGCTGCTGTCGATTCCCGCCATGCTCCTCGCCGCCAGCTACCCGCTGATGAAGCGTTACACCCATCTGCCCCAGGTCGTGCTCGGCGTCGCCTTCTCCTGGTCGATCCCCATGGCCTTTGCCGCGCAGCGGGGCGAGCTGCCTCCCGCGCTGTGGCTGCTGTTCACGGGCAACCTGCTGTGGACCGTGGTCTACGACACCAAGTACGCCATGGTGGACCGCCGCGATGACCTGCAGATGGGCATCAAGAGCTCCGCGATTCTGTTCGGGGAATCCGATCGCAGCATCATCGCCGTATTACAGGTGTTGAGCCTCGCGGCACTGACCCTGGCGGGTCGGCAGTTCCAGCTGGCCTGGCCGTATTTTGCCGGCCTGGGTGTTGCCGCCGCGCTGTTTGTCTATCACCTGTACCTGATCCGCGACCGGGACGAAGACGCATGCTTTCGGGCCTTTCTGCACAACAACTGGGTCGGCTGCGCCATCTTCGCCGGTGTAGCGGCGAGCTATGCCGTCAACGCCTGACCCGTAGCCGCCCATGAGCCTGTCGCTGGAGCTGCTGGGCTCTGCTCACGATGTTCCCGCCAGCGAGTGGGACAACCTGCGGCGCAGCAATTACCCGTTTTTGCGCCACGACTTCATCGCCGGCCTCGAAGACACTCGCTGCACGACGGCGGAGTCTGGCTGGACACCCCTGCACCTGTGCCTGCGCGATGCGGGACGTATCGCGGCGATCCTGCCGGCCTGGCTGAAAACCCATTCCTATGGCGAGTACGTGTTTGACTGGTCCTGGGCCGACGCCTGGCAGCGCACAGGCCTGAGCTACTACCCCAAACTGCTCACGGCGATTCCCTTCACACCCGCCACGGGGCCTAGGCTGCTCCACGACCCGGCGTGGGACGAAGCGCAGCTCTGGGCTCGCTTTGCAGATCTGGTGCCAGAAATTGCCGCCGAGCTGAAAATCTCGTCCTGGCATGTGCTGTTTCCCGAGCGGCCCGTAACCCGGGTGCTGGAGTCCGCCGGTCTGCACACGCGCCAGCAGGTGCAGTTTCACTGGCACAACCAGGGCTACGGGGATTTCGATGCGTTTCTGGATCGCTTTGCCAGTCGCAAACGCAAGGCACTGCGACGCGAGCGCCGCCGTGTCGAAGAACAGGGGCTGACGCTGAACATGCGTCCCGGCAGTGAACTGAGCGAGCAGGACTGGCAGCGCTTTCACCGCTTTTACCAGATGACCTACGCCAAGCGCTCGGGCCATGGGGGCTACCTCACGCGGGAGTTTTTTCTCGACGTGTTGCCAAAGCTCGGCGACCAGGTGCTGCTCGCCCTGGCCGAATCCCAGGGCGAAGCGGTGGCCGGTGCGCTATATTTTCGCGATGACGAAACGCTGTACGGGCGCTACTGGGGCTGTCTGCGCGAGTACGACTGTCTGCACTTCGAAACCTGCTACTACCAGGGCATCGACTACTGCATTCGCAACGGCCTGAAGCGCTTTGACCCCGGCGCTCAGGGCGAGCACAAAATCCAGCGCGGCTTTGAACCGGTGATCACCGAGTCCTGCCACTGGATCGCCCAGCCCGAACTCAATGCCGCCGTGGGCAACTTCGCCCGGCAGGAGCAGCGGCACATCGCGGCTTACCAGAACGAGGCGCGAACCTTACTGCCGTTTAAACGGGGCTGAAGCACCCATCTCCCAGCATAACAGGCGATTGTTCGCGGGCATGGTGACATCCTCGACCAGCGCATAGCCCGCCGCCTGGGCCAGACCATCCACCCACTCGAAGTCGCGGATGCCGCTCACCGGATTGCGCTCACGCAGCCACGCATCGAACTGCTCGTTGGACGGCGTGGTAAAACTGCCGTTGTAGTTGAAGGGTCCGTAAACCAGCAGACGCGAGCCCGGCGTGGCGTGCTCGCCCAGAGCGTGAAACAGCTGTTCCACCAGTTCCCGCGACACAATGTGCAGCGTATTGGCGGTGTAGACGGCATCGGGCCACACCGACGGCCAGGGTCCCTCGGCGATATCCAGGGCCGCCGGGCTGGCGAGATTGGCAAGGGCCGCCGCCTCAACCCGGGGGCGCAGCGTTACCAGCGTGTCCGGGTGCTCCGTGGGCTGCCACTGCACATGGGTAAGGGCACCGGCAAAGGCCACGGCGTGCTGGCCCGTGCCCGCGCCGATCTCGAGCACCGAGTTACGGTCCTCCAGCAGGCGCGGCAGTTCGGCGAGGATAGGCTCGCGGTTGTTCTCGGCGGATTGCGCGAAAGGCAGGCCGCTGTGGACCGTGGGCTGTTCCATGCGCTCAGGCCCGCATATCGAAGTCAGCGAAATTCACATGGCGCATATGTCGCCGGTACGCGGTGGTGGCATGGGGCCAGTTGTTCACGACTTTGCCCGCTTCGTTCTTGTACCAGCTGTCGCAGCTGGTCACCCACACGGTCTGCGCCAACTCGCCCTGCATGCGGGCGTTGTAGTTGCGCTCGATCCTGCCATTCACTTCGAGCGCCCGCAGATCGTGGGCCAGTAATTTGTCGATGCAGTCCACCACATACCGTACCTGCTGCTCCACGATATAAATGATGGAATTGCTGCCCAGGTTGGTATTGGGCCCGTAGAGCATGAAGAAGTTGGGAAACGCATGGGTGCAGACACCGCGATAGGCCTGGGCACCGTCGCGCCAAGCCTCCTGCAGGGGCACGCCACTCCGGCCGCAAAAGTCCACGGCACTGTGCATTGCGGAAGTTCTGAAGCCTGTGCCGTAGATCACCACGTCCACAGGGCGCTCCACGCCATCTTCGGTGCAGACACCGGCGGCATCCATACCCGTGATCGGAGACGTCACCAGCTCGACGTTGTCACGCCGGAACGCTCCGTAAAAATCATCGGAGATCAGAATACGTTTGCAGCCGGGGCGATAGTCCGGGGTCAGTTTGGCCCGCAGTACCGGGTCCTCAATCTCGGCTTCGCGGTACTCGCGAAAGACCCCCTCCCAGTAGTTGCGCAACCACTGGGCATTGCTGCGCAGTACAGCGTGGAATATCCATTCGCCGCGCACAAAGGCGGCGAGGCGCAGCAATTTCTGGGCGCCGGGTACGTGGCGGAACACCCATTTTTCGCGGTCGGTGTACGCCCGGTCACCCCGTTCGATAACGTAGTTCGCGCTGCGCTGATACACGTGGACCTGCGCTGCATCTTTGGCGATGTGGGGAATAAACTGCAGGGCGCTGGCGGCATTTCCGATGACCGCAACGCGCTTGCCCGCAAGGTCGATGTCGTGGTCCCAGCGCGCCGAGTGAAAACTCTGCCCCTTAAACGTTTCCTGCCCGGCGAACTCGGGAATATGGGGAACGTTGAGTTGGCCCAGGGCGCTCACCAGGGCCCGCGTCGTCAGGCTTTGTCCGTCTTCGAGGGTCAGTTCCCAATGCCCTGACTCCTCGCGCCAGTCGGCGCGGCGCACACCCGTGCCCAGGCGCAGATGAGGCCCAAGCCCGAACCGCTCAGCCGTGCGTTGAAAGTACGCCTTGATCTCGTGGTGGGGCGAGTACTTGCGCGACCAGTCGGGGTTCGGGGCAAAGGAATAGGAGTACAGCACCGAGGGCACATCGCAGCAGGCTCCGGGGTAGGTGTTGTCATGCCAGGTGCCGCCCACCTCGGGGGATTTTTCGATGATGAGAAAATCCGTGATGCCACGCTCGCGCAGCTTGATCCCCATGCACAGGCCAGACATACCCGCGCCGATGACCACGACCTGATGATCTGCGCTGTGCTGTGTCATGGCAGTGCTCCGCTGCGCCTGTTAACGATTAAGTTCCCGCACGGGATTCAAGCCGCCGGCGCCTCGTCGCGGGTAAAGACCAGTTCCCGCGCCGTGGATTCGCCGGCGTTGTAGCGGTAGCCCGCCACGCGATATTTCTTCAGCGCCGCGACATCGTTGATCTCTTTTTCGATGATGTAGCGAGCCATCTGGCCCCGGGCTTTTTTGGCGAAGAAGCTGATGATGCGGTACTTGCCGTTCTTCAGGTCCTTGAACACCGGGGTGATGACTTCGCCGTCCAGGGCACCGGGTTTCACCGCCTTGAAATACTCATTGGACGCCAGGTTCAGCAGGATCGGTGTGCCGGTTTTGCGCAGGTGGGCGTTCAGATGCTTTGTGAGACGGTCGCCCCAAAACTCGTATAGGTTGGCGCCGCCACTGTTGGCAAACTTCAGGCCCATTTCCAGGCGGTAGGGCTGCATCAGGTCCAGGGGGCGCAGCACGCCGTACAGGCCCGACAGAATACGCAGGTGCTTCTGGGCAAACGCCAGCTGCTCGGCGCTGAGCGTGTCGGCATCAAGCCCGGTGTATACATCGCCCTTGAAGGCCAGCACCGCCTGCTTGGCATTGTCGCGGTCAAAGGGCTGATGCCAGTCCATAAACCGCTGATGGTTCAGGTTGGCGATGTTTTCAGACACACCCATGAGGTTGCGAATAGCTGCGGGATCGAGCTTGCGCGCATCCGCCACCAGCGCTGCCGCATCATCCAGAAACGCGGGCTGCGTCGAGCGCCGGGTGACCGGCGGGGTCTCGTAGTCCAGGGTTTTTGCGGGAGAAATAACGCTCAGCATGGATCTGTCCTTGGTCTTGTCTCTAACGGCTATCGCAGGGACCGGGTGCTTCTTATACGCTGGCAGACACCCTGGCGGGTCACCGGGTCCGGCGATGGCGGGCTATGATACCCTCGCGCTCAAGCAATAAGAAAGGCGACGACAGGGTGAACGAAGCGGTTTCGTCAGAGACGGCGCTGGTGCGCGGCATCGACCGCTTTACCGACATCACCGGTCGTATGCTCGCCTGGAGCGTCCTCGCCATGGCCCTGATCACCACCGCCGTGGTGGTGCTGCGCTACGGCTTTCACACCGGTTCCATTGCCCTGCAGGAAGCCATCACCTATCTGCACGGCTCGCTGTTCATGCTCGGGGCCGCCTACGCCCTGAAACACGGCGCCCATGTGCGGGTGGATATTTTTTATCGTGAGTTCAGTCCCCGGTCCCAGGCCTGGGTGAACGCCCTGGGTGGCATCGTGTTCCTGCTGCCCCTGTGCGCCCTGGTGATGCTGGTGAGCTGGGGCTATGTCGAAGAAGCCTGGCGGATTCGTGAGCGGTCGCCGGAACCCGGTGGCATTCCCTATCTGTACCTGCTCAAGACGCTGCTACCACTGATGGCCATCAACCTGGCCCTGGCCGGAATCGCCGACATTCTGCGCCACGCGCGCCTGCTGGTAAAAGGGGACGGCGCCTGATGCACGGTTCCCTGTCGTTGTGGATGTTTGGCGCTGTGTGCGTGCTGCTCATGTTCGGCTACCCCGTGGCCTTTACGCTCGGCGGCACCGCGCTGCTGTTTGCTGCGGTGGGCACGCTGGCCGGCGTGTTCGATCCCTCGTTTCTTGAGGCACTGCCGGGGCGCCTGTTCGGCACCATCAGCAATGTGACGCTCATCGCGGTGCCTCTTTTTATTCTCATGGGCGTGATTCTCGAAAAATCCAAAGTTGCCGAAGAGCTGCTCGAAAGCATGGCGGCACTACTGGGACGACTGCGCGGCGGCCTGGCAATTTCGGTGGTGCTGGTCGGCATGCTGCTGGCCGCGAGCACCGGCATCGTCGGTGCGACGGTGGTTACCATGGGGCTGCTGTCACTGCCGAGCATGCTTCGCGCCGGCTACGGCCCCGGCGTAGCCACCGGCACCATCTGCGCCACGGGAACCCTCGGTCAGATCATTCCGCCATCGATTGCCCTGGTGTTGTTGGGCGACATTCTGTCCAGTGCCTATCAGCAGGCGCAGCTGAAACTGAATGTGTTCAACCCCCAGACCGTGTCGGTGGGTGACCTGTTTGTGGGCGCCCTGATTCCGGGCCTGATCCTGGTGCTGCTGTACTGCCTGTACATCGTGGGTCTGGCGATCATCAAGCCGGAACGCGTGCCACCGGCGCAGGCTTCCAGCATGTCCTGGGGGCGCCTGCTGCATGGTTTACTGCCGCCCCTGTTGCTGATCGCAATTGTGCTGGGCTCGATTCTCGTGGGCGCCGCGACGCCGACGGAAGCAGCCGGTGTGGGCGCCACTGGCGCGCTGATCCTGGCCTGGCTACGCGGCGAAGTGAACCTGCGTTCCCTGCAGGAGATCGTGACCAACACACTGGAAGTCACGGCCATGGTGTTCATGATTCTTATGGGCGCAGCGGTGTTCTCGCTGGTTTTCAGGGGTTTCGGCGGCGAAGAACTGATCCACGGCTTCTTTACGGACCTGCCCGGCGGTGTGTTCGCGGCCACGGCGCTCGTGATGGGCGTGATCTTTTTGCTGGGCTTTGTGCTCGACTTTATCGAGATCACCTTTGTGGTGGTCCCCATCGTCGGCCCGATCCTGCTGATGATGGGCGTGGACCCGGTGTGGCTGGGCATTATGATCGCCATCAACCTGCAGACCTCGTTCCTCACGCCACCCTTCGGTTTTGCCCTGTTCTACCTGCGCGGTGTGGCGCCACCCGAACTACCGACGTCAGCAATCTATCGCGGCGTCGCGCCATTTATTATCATTCAGCTGCTGATGCTCGGATTGCTTTGGCTGTGGCCAGCCCTGGCCACCTGGCTTCCGGGTAAACTCTAGGTACCGGCTTCCAGGGGAAGACCCACCGATGAACGATATCGATTCTGCGCCCATTCCCCAGGGGGAACTGGCGCTTCAGACCATTGCCATGCCTCGGGACACCAACGCCTCGGGAGATATCTTCGGCGGCTGGCTGCTGTCGCAGATGGATCTGGCGGGCGCCATTACCGCCGGTGAAGTGGCCCGGGGTCGCGTGGCCACCGTCGCCATCGACGGTATGGCGTTCATCACGCCGGTGCACGTCGGTGCGGTGGTCTCGTGCTATTGCGACGTGATCGACATCGGTCGTTCATCGATCCGCATCATGGTCGAGGTGTGGATCAATTCGCCCCACGATGGTGAACCCATCAAGGTCACCGAAGGCGAATTCGTGTTTGTGGCGATCGACGAGCAGCGCCGCACCCGCACCATCAATCCCGAATAATCAGGGACTGATCAGCTCACCCATGACCTGACGGCGGGCATTGATATAGCCCTGCTCTGAGATCTCGTGATAGGCGCGTACGTCCCTGAGGAACGCCGCGAAAGACTGTTGTACCTTCGCCGCCACCGGGTCGTCGGCCACCAGCTTTGCCATGGCCTGCTGACTGCCGGCGTACAACGCCTCAAGCACCTCGTCGGGCAGACGGCGCAGCTTCACGCCATGCACCTCGATCATCTCGCGCAGGGCGCGGTTGTTCCGCGCGGTGAACTCGTCCAGCATGTCCTGATTCGCGGCGCGCGAAGCGTGGCGCACGATGGCCTGCAGGTCTTCGGGCAGGCTCGCCAGCGCCTTTTGGTTGACCGTGAACTCCAGCATGGCGCCCGGCTCGTGCCAGCCCGGATAGTAGTAGTACTCGGCGATTTCGTGCAGGCCCAGAGCGAGGTCGTTGTAGGGGCCGACCCATTCCACGGCATCGATCACGCCGGTCTGTAGCGCGGTGTAGATCTCGCCGCCGGGAATGCGCACCGCCTCGCCGCCGGCCCCGCTGAAGACTTCACCCGCCAGACCAGGAATACGCATGCGCAGCCCCCGCACATCCTCCAATGAGTTGATCTCGCGGTTGAACCAGCCCGCCATCTGTACGCCGGTGCTGCCACCGGCAAGCGGTACGATGCCCGAGGGCGCGTAGACCTCTTCCCAGAGTTCCATGCCACCGCCGTAGTGCAGCCAGCCGTTCATCTCCTGGGCGGTCATGCCAAAGGGCACGGCGGTGAAGAATACGGCAGAGGGAATCTTGCCCTTCCAGTAATAGGACGCACCGTGGCCCATCTCGGCCACGCCGGAGGACACCGCGTCGAACACCTCAAACGCCGGCACAATTTCACCGGCGCCGTACACCCGGATGTCGAGGCGCCCGGCGCTGAGCTCTCGCACCATGTCGGCGAACACCTCGGGCGTGTGCCCCAGACCCGGCAGGTTCTTGGGCCAGGTCGTGACCAGCTTCCAGTGAATGACCTCTCCCGTGCTCACCGCTGTGCCGGTGGCTACCGTGTCGCGATCCCGCACCCGGTCGAGGGTCCACAGGGCCAGCACCAGCACGAGCAACGCCGCGAGTATCAGTACCGCCAGGGCCTCGCGATTGTTTCGGGTAGGAGCGTTCATCACAGTGCCTCCAGGCGAGCGTACTGGACCACCAGCCATTTGGTGCCCTCGCGATCAAAATTCACCTCGACCCGGGCGTTGCCACCCCGGCCCTCAAAATTCAGCACTACACCCTCACCGAACATCTGGTGGTACACGCGCTGACCCAGGCTCAGGCCCGTATCGGCAGCGGGGGTGCTTGCCGAAAGCTGGCTGACGGGCCGACTGATCTTGTTCTGCAGCCGCACCTCGTTCACCAGCTCGGCGGGTATTTCGCGGACAAAGCGTGACGGTGGATTGTAGCTGTCCGAGCCATGCAGGCGGCGGCTCTCGGCGTAGGTCAGCACCAGGCGCTCCATGGCTCGGGTAATACCCACATAGCAGAGACGCCGCTCTTCTTCGAGGCGTCCCGGTTCTTCGATCGACATGCGGTGGGGGAACAGGTTCTCTTCCATCCCCGCAAGAAACACCAGGGGGAACTCAAGTCCCTTAGCCGAATGCAGCGTCATGAGCTGCACGCTGTCCTCGTGGGGGTCCGCCTGCCCTTCACCCGCGTCCAGAGCGGCGCTGTCGACAAACTGCTGCAGCGGCGACAAATCCTCACCCTCGGGAACAAACGTGCGGGCTGCGCTCACCAGTTCCTCAAGGTTCTCTACCCGCGCCAGACCCTTCTCGCCTTTCTCTTTTTCGTGATACGCCAGCAGACCCGAGCGGCGCACCACCTGGTCCACCAGTTCCTCGAGCGTCATGTTGTCGGTGGACGTGTCCATCTCGTCCACCAGTACGCGGAATCCGTCGAGCGCCGTGAGGGCACGCGATGCCAGCAATTTATGCTCCTGGCATGCGGCGATGGCCTGCCACAGGGAGCACTGGCGTTCCCGCGCGGTCTCGCGCAGCGTGTCGATGGTCTTGCTGCCGATGCCCCGGGGCGGCGTATTGATTACGCGCTCCATGGCCGCATCATCGCCGCGACTCACCAGCAGGCGCAGGTAGGCCATGGCGTTGCGAATCTCCAGGCGCTCATAAAACCGCTGACCGCCGTAAATGCGGTAGGGCACGCCCTCGCGCAGCAGCGCTTCTTCGAGCACTCGGGACTGCGCGTTCGAACGATACAGAATCGCCACGGAACGCCGCGGGTGGCCGTTGGTCACCCAGCTTTGCAGCTGCTCGACGATAAATCGCGCTTCGTCCTGCTCGTTGAAGCCGGCGTACAGCTGCACGGGCTCTCCCGAATCGCCATCGCTCCACAGCTCTTTGCCAAGGCGACCTGTGTTGTGGGCGATGACGCCGTTCGCCGCCTGCAGGATCGTCTGCGTGGAGCGGTAGTTCTGTTCGAGGCGTACCACGCGCGTGCCGCCGAAGTCTTCGCCGAAGCGCTGGATGTTCTCGATCTTTGCCCCGCGCCAGCCGTAGATCGACTGATCGTCATCGCCCACCGCCACCACGGGTATGCGGTCGCCCGCGAGCACGCGCAGCCAGGCATACTGAATCGTGTTGGTGTCCTGAAATTCGTCCACCAGCACCTGGCGAAAGCGATGCTGGTAGTGCGCCAGCACCTCGGGGGCCTTCAGCCACAGCTCGTGGGCCCGCAGCAGCAGCTCGGCAAAATCCACCATGCCACCGCGATTGCAGGCCTCTTCGTAGGCCGCATACACACGCAGCATGGTCTTGACGTACAGGTCTCCCAGGGGCGGCTCGATGTGCGCCGCGCGCAAACCCTCGTCTTTCTGCGCATTGATGTACCACTGGGCCTGTTTGGGCGGCCAGCGCGATTCATCCAGCTCGAGTTCGCGGCACACGCGCTTGACCAGGCGCAGCTGGTCGTCGCTGTCCAGAATCTGAAAGTTTTGCGGCAGCCCCGCCTCTTTGTAGTGCGTCTTGAGCAGGCGGTGGGCAAGGCCGTGGAAGGTTCCCACCCACATGCCATGGGTGGGAATCTGCAGCATGTGCTCGATGCGCCCGCGCATCTCGCGCGCCGCCTTGTTGGTAAAGGTCACGGCGAGCACACCGTGGGGCGACAGACCCTCGGCGCGAATCAGCCAGGCAATACGGTGCACCAGCACCCGGGTTTTGCCTGAGCCCGCACCGGCAAGTACCAGCATGTTGCCGCTTTCTGCCGCCACGGCGTCGCGCTGGGCGTCGTTGAGCCCCGAGAGAATATCGCTTACGTCCATCGCGCCATTCTAACCGCAAGGCAACGCCTGAGCGCACCGAGAGCGCGGAATCAACCGCTCTGCTACTATCGGCGGCGGATCACGATCAGGGGTGAGCCCCATGACAGGAAATGACAGGGATCCGTCCCTCGATGACGACGCCAGCAGCTTTGTCGACCGCGATGACGACGGCTCGCCGGGCTTTGTGGACCGCGACTACGAGACGGACTTTCCCGGCGACAGCAGTGCCGACGACGCGATGGACCCCGATCCGGGCTACGCCGCCTTTGCCGGTGAGCTGGACGACCCCCTGGCCGACTGGCCGTCGCCCGAGGCGAGTCTTGAGGACCTGCCCGAGGTACGCCTGCGCGACGAGGCTCTGGGTACGACGCAGGACATGATGCAGCAGGCGCCAGCCGACGACCGCGTTGACGCCTTTGCTGACGATTTTTCGCAGGCCGACAGCGGTTTCGATGAGCCTGCGCCCACCGAGCCGCCGATGGAGATGGCGTTTGAGGATGATCCGGGCACCAGTGCCGGTCCCGACCGCGTCGACGGCGATATCAGCAGTATCGCGCCGGATCCGGTAACGACACCTGCGGCACGAGTCGCACCCGTCGCCGGACCCGCGGTATCTCCGATATCTGAACCTGAGCCGGAACCCGAATCTGAGCCTGAGCCTGAGCCTGAGCCTGAGCCTGAGCCTGAGCCTGAATCCAAATCTGAGTCGGAGCTCGAGGCCGCAGCAACCCTGGAACCCGGGCCGGAGCCAGACCCAGAACCAGAACCAGAACCAGAACCAGAACCAGAACCCGAGGCATTGTTCGACGAAGAGTTGGTCGATGATTTTCTCAATGATCTGGACGATCCCGACACCGACTATGAAGAAGACATCGCTACCTCGGCCATCGCCGAGAGCATCGCGCCCGACGCAACCAGCACAGACGATATGACCGACGCCGAACCCGACAATGGCAGCAGTGTTGAAGCCCTCGGCTCGGCCGCCCTGGCAGCCGCAAGCGTGGCATCCGCCGCCGGGGACGAGGTCGACGAATCCTCACCCGATGCGCAAGACACCAAATCCGGAGGCGGCCTGAAAAACCTGCCCTGGGGTATGATCGCGGTGATTGTGCTCGCCTTGACGCTGCTGGGCTTCGGCGGCTTTGGCGTCGTCAAACAGCGCAGCGAACTTGAGGCTGAAATCCGCGATCTGCAGGCGCAGCTGGCCACAACCCTGACGCCACAGGAAGCCGACCTGGAGCGCGAGCGCCAGCGCCAGATGGCGTTGCGGAACGAATCCCTGGGTGCCGAAGTCGAAGCACTGACAGCAGAGAATGCTGCCCTGGGTGATCAACTGCGCGCCCTCGAAGCGGAGCTGGGCGAGCGCCTTGCCAAAGCCGAGGCCGAAGCGAAGGCAGCACAGGATCGCGCGGCAAGGGCCCAGGCCGCCGCAGCGCAGCGCGAAAAAGAAGCCCGGGCAGCGGCGGCTCAGGCGGCAACGCCAAAAGCGGCGGCGCAGCCAACGGCCAGTTCCGAGGGACCGTGGTTTGTTAACTTTGGGTCTTACGCACAGCAGAATGTGGCTGATCGCTGGGCGGCGGAGCTGTCTGTGCAGGAAGGACGCGTGGTGGTGCAGAATGCCACCGCAGCTGGCAAGACCCTGTACCGCGTACGCGTGGTGGGCCTGGCCACACAGGATAAGGCGGAACGGGTCGCGACGGCCCTGGAGCGCCAGTATCAGCTACCCCGGTTATGGGTCGGTAAAAATTGAACAAGAGGAACCGAATGATGATCAATACACAGGCAAGAACCCTGCGCCAGACGCTGGCCGCTGTGACGATCGGCCTTAGCGCTGGCATAGCGGCGGGCGTAACCCACGCCGCCGACTGCGATGCCCCCGAGATGCCCGGGGCACTGGATGGTAGCACGGCCAGCATGGAAGAAATGCTGGCGGGCCAGAAAGCGGTCAAGGCGTTCCAGGCTGCCAATACAGACTACATGCAATGCCTTGAGAAGAACTTTCAGGCCGCTGAAGAAAACGCCAAGGAATCCGCCGACGCCGCCGCACGGGCAATCGCGCAAAAGGAATACGCGGACTCTGTAGAGGCCTACAACGCGGCGGTGTCAGCCGAAGAAGAGGTCGCCGGAGCGTTCAATATCGCCCTGCGCGCCTACAAGGCAGCCCACGGAAAATAAGACCTCACGGGGTTGCTCGCGTCAGAGCAACCCCAGCGTGAGTCCCTCTGAGGCAAAACGGGATTCAAAGCCGGGCCGTAGCGTGCCGGTGGTGCGATCCGCGTGGTCGACGATGCACAGCAACTCCTCGATGAACACCTTGTCTCGCGACACAAGCAGTGCCTCAAGGTCCAGCGGGCAGCTTGACTGAACAATCGCCAGATCCTGCTGCAGACCTTCACGATCCGTCAGGCCAAGCATGCGGGAGATGCGGTTGCAGATCGCAGACACAGTCGCCAGCTCGCTGTCGCTCAGGACCGCGCGCTGCCTCCTTTCATCTGGTTTGCTCACCGCCATGTTCACCGTAGTAACTCCTGTGTGATTTCGCCGCCGGGCGGCCAAAATCAGAATTGGTCAGTCACGACGGGCCGGCCCTCCCTCTGGAGACACCACAACCAACCGTGACTTGCTATCAAAGATAAGCCATGACCTGGGTCCTTACCGGGATCTGAAATCAATACTGTGGATTGGTTCCCACTCAGGCGGTGGGCGTGTGACGCAGTTCGCAGTTTTGCGAGATAGCTAGCGCTGCGGGGTCGCCAACCAGAGATCTGCGCCACCCTGCAGAAAAACACGGCCCTGAGCCGCAAGGAATCGGGCTCCCAGGCGCGGTCGCTCGGTATCTCGCAGCTCCACCGGCACGTCGCGGCGCTGCACCGCCCCGATTCCCAGCACGGGCAGGGTGGCTACCGACAGGTGCTGCTCAATGGCGCCGTCAATCGTCAGTCGGGTTTTTACCTGCTCCGCAAAGTCGTACTTCTGCTGCAGGCGCAGCGCGACCGGCGATTGTCGAGGCAGGGTGAGGTAGGTTGACGCGCCGCTGTCCAGTAGTGCCTCAACGGTGGTGCCATCGATGTCGAGGACCACATAGGGCAGCCCTCCACGGTAGTGAACGCTCACTACTTCCATGTGCTCGGGAGGGCGGGCATCGCTGCGCAACGTCAGCTCGCCGCGCTCGTAATCGATCAACCAGTTGGCCTTGGCCAGTACCGCCTGACCCAACAGACCAAGAAAATCCGGAATCTGCTCTGCCAGCATCGACAGGTCACCCGAAGCCGCGTGACTCTGCCTGAACGCCACCGGCCCCACTTGCACGGTGTCGACGGTTGCCGCCACCATGGCCACTTCATCGCCCGATGCGCTCTGCACCGCAAGCCGCTCGCCGAGTAATGGCATGCGATCGAGCACCGTGAGCGCTGCGCCCGTGTCCAGCACAAAGCGCCCCGCAATACCTTGGGCCGACGCCGTGACCAATACAGTGCTTTGGTGCGTCTGCATGGGCAGGCGCACCTCAAATTCCGTAGGTTCCACATGGCCTGTCGCGACCATATCGGGCGCGGTGGGCACGCACCCGGCGATCAGCATCACCAGCGCCAGGCCCCACAGCAGGCCCCAATCACGTTGCAGTTTTGGTCGAGTCAGCACGCCGGGTCCGGTGTCACTCCACAAGCATTGAGGGGAGCATGACGGGACCGCGACGTTCAGGCAACTCAGGGGCTGCAGTGATATCTTGCAGG